>JAKSCH010000316.1 GCA_022360695.1 Gemmatimonadota bacterium | reverse complement strand
TCCGCCATGACCTTCGAGACCTCCACGACCATCCGCTCGTACGCGCTCCCGCCGAGATTGCAGAACAGGTAGTCGAGCCGAACGCCCCTTCGGAGCGCCATCCACGCCGCCACGGGCGAATCGAACCCGCCGGACATGAGCGCCAACGCATGTCCCTGGACGCCGAGCGGCAGACCGCCCGCTCCCCGCACGCGGTCCCGGAAGAAGAACGCGCGATCGTCGCGTACCTCGACGAAGACGGTGACGTCCGGATCGTCGAGATCGACGGTCGCGCCGGGGTTGAGCGCCGCCCCCAGCCGCTGGTGGATGTCCGAAGAAGAGAACGACTGCACGCCGGCGCGGCGCGCGCGGACCGCGTACGTCCGCCCCCGGACGGCTTCGGAGAAAAGTTCGCGTCCAACGCGGACGATCTCGTCGAGCTCGGCGCGGCATTCACCCGCGAGCAACGAACAGCTCGAGATCCCGAACGTGCGAACGAGCGGGTCGAGAAACCGGTCGTCGGTCGCTTCGATCCGGAATCGGCTCCAGTCCGGACGGACGGACGCATCGACGTCCTCCGACGCGAACGCATCGCGGAGGTTGGCGGCGAGCCGCTTTTGGAAGCGCGTCCGGGTTCGTCGCGCCTTGGTCGAGAGCTCTCCGGAGAACCGGACGAGCGCCTGAACGTGATCCATGGGGGAGGAAAATACCGGAAACCGCACTCGACCGGAACGTGGAGAATGGCAGGGGGGGGATTTGAACCCCCGACCCAGGGCTTATGAGTCCCTTGCTCTACCAGGCTGAGCTACCCTGCCGGTGAGGTCGACATCCTACGTTTCGCGGTCCCGCGGTCAAGTACGGACCCGATCGATCGGCCGGCGACGCTCGCCGGACTTCGCCTCGGTACCCTCGGCAGCGTTCGCCGCTACTGGCGAGACGCTGCGCGCTCGCTCCGACCCGTATCGCGGCCGGTCGTCCCGTCCACCTCGACGAAACGAACCAACAGCTCGCCGGGCCGGATGAACCCGTAACGCTCGCGCGCGACCCGCTCGATCGACCAGGCCTCGGTCTCCAGGCTGTCCGCGCGACGCCTCGACCCGAGCCACTCCTCCGTCATGGTCTCGACATCCCGTTCGCGCGCCTCGACCCGACGCTCGAGATCGCGGATGTCGTTCAGCGCGTACGCGCCGCCGACGGTGCCGTAGTACACCGCCCCGGCGAGCGAGACGATCGTGACGGCCGCACCGACCCGCCGGCTGAGCGCGTCCGACACGTCAGCCCCCGTACGCCGCGGCGCCGGGGTAGCGTGCCGCCGCGCCCAGGGTCTCCTCGATGCGAAGCAACTGGTTGTACTTGGCGACGCGCTCCGACCGACACGCGCTGCCCGTCTTGATCTGACCCGCCCCGGTCGCGACCGCGAGATCGGAGATGAACGTGTCGGCGGTTTCGCCCGAGCGGTGCGACACGACCACGCCGTACTCCGAATCGCTCGCGAGCCGGATCGCGTCGAGGGTCTCGCTCACCGTACCGATCTGATTGAGCTTGATGAGGATCGCGTGTCCGCCGCCCCGCTCGCTCCCCCGCGCGAGCCGCTCCACGTTCGTCACGAACAGGTCGTCCCCGACGAGCTGGACGCGGTCCCCGATCCGCTCGGTGAGCGCGGCCCAGCCGTCCCAGTCGTCTTCATCGAGTCCGTCCTCGATCGAGACGATCGGATACGTCTCGATCCACGAGGCGTACAGATCGATCAACGCTCCGGCGTCGAGCTCGCCGGCCTCTCCCCCGCTTTCGAGCCGATACACGCCTCGGTCGCGATCGAAGAACTCCGAAGCGGCACAGTCGAGCGACAACGCCACGTCATCGCCCGGGCGAACCCCGGCGTCCTCGATCGCGCCGATGATCAGGTCGAGCGCTTCGCGATTCGAGCCCAGATTGGGCGCGACCCCCCCCTCATCCCCGACGGCCGTGCTGTGACCGGCGCTCGACAGGCGGGCCCGGAGCGCGTGAAACACCTCGACGCCGATGCGCAGCCCGTCGGAGAACGTGCCGGCACCCACCGGCACGATCATGAACTCCTGGATGTCGACGTTGTTGTTGGCGTGCGCGCCGCCGTTCAGGATGTTGAGCATCGGCACCGGGAGGACGTGGGCGTCGTCTCCCCCGAGCCAACGAAACAGCGGTTGACCGGCCGCATCGGCCGCGGCCCGTGCCGCCGCCATCGACACGGCGAGCAGCGCGTTCGCGCCGAGCCGACCTTTGTTGGGCGTTCCGTCCAGCTCGATCAACGCGGCGTCGAGGGCTCGTTGATCGCCGGCGTCCAGCCCCCGGGCGCGATCCGCGATGATCCCGTTCACGTGTGAGACGGCGAGCAGCACGCCCTTTCCACCGTATCGCTCGCGATCGCCGTCGCGTAGCTCGACGGCCTCGTGCTCCCCCGTGGAGGCGCCGCTCGGGACCGTGGCTCGACCCACCGTATCGTCTTCGAGACGAACGTCCGCTTCGACCGTCGGGTTGCCGCGCGAGTCGATGACCTCGCGACCCGTCACCTCCGCGATCACGGACATCGCGTCGGACCTTCGCTCTGTGTCGTCGGGAGATTCACCGGTAGGACCCCATCGCCCTGCGGCCGACCCGACCGCTTCCCCTTCCGCCCGCGCCGAACATGTCGGTTCGATGATCGTCGATCAAGTCGGCGCGCCGCGGATCGCCGCCAGGTCCGCGGAGATCGTGTCCCGCGTCGACGTCAGCAGCGTGTCGCGGTCGTCGAGCGTCTTCTCGGCGAGCTCCACCGCCGGCGACACGCGGATCGTCATCGTGCCGGGTCGAATGCGCTTCGAGTGCTTCGGGAAGATCTCTCGACCACCATCCACCGTCACCGGGATCAGATGCGCGTCGGTCTCGAGCGCGAGCGCGAACGAGCCGCGTCGGAACCGACCCAGCTCTCCGTCCTTGGACCGTGTGCCCTCCGGAAAGAGGACGATCGTCAGCCCTTCGTCCTTCATGCGCTCGTTCGCGGCGCGAATCGTCTCTTTCGCGCTGGCCGCATGATCGCGTCGGATGAAGACGTGCCCCGCCGCGCGCATCGCCGCCGCCAACACAGGGATGCGGGAGAGCTCGGCCTTGGCCACGAACCGCAGCGACACGGGCAGCGCGGACATCATCGCCCAGATGTCGAAGAACGACTGATGATTCGCGGCGATGATCTGCGCCCGATCCGGCGCGAGGTGCTCGAGCCCGGTCGCGTCCACGCGCACCCCGGCGGCCCAAAGCAGCGAGCGAGACCAATTGCGATGGATCCAGTCGAACGCCACGCCCTCGGCGCGAGCCAGACCGCACACCACCGCGCAGCTCGCGAAGAAAAACGTCGAGAGGCCGAGCGCCGCGAAGAAGAGGACGGTGCGGATCACGACCCGCCCCCGAACGGCTCCGAGGCGTCGAAGTGATCGAAGCCGCCGAGCGCATGGTTCCCCCGAACCCCTTCGATCTCCAGCCCGCGGCCTTCGAGCACGCGCCCGATCCGCGTCAACGGCAGCTCGAACCACGATGTGAACTCCGCCGCGATCGATTCGAGCGACCCGGGAGGCGCCGTCACCAGCAACTCGTAGTCCTCGCCGCCGGCCAGGATCAGACGCAGCCCGGCGAGCGTGTCGCGGATCGCTTCCAGCGGGGCGATCGCAGGACACCGAGCCGCGTCGAGCCGGATGGCCACTCGTGAAGCGCGCGCGAGGTGCGCCGCGTCCCGGGCGAGCCCGTCCGACAGGTCGATCGCCGCGTGGAGCTCCGCCCGTTCCACGAGCCAACGCGCCTCCTCGGTGCGTGGGCGCGGGCGTTCGAACGCACGCCGTGCATCCGGGTGGGGTTCGAGCTGGGAGCGCAGATCGGCGACCGCCGAGGCGGCGCCACCGAGCCGGCCGGTGACCCAAACCGCATCCCCCGGTCGCGCGCCCGCGCGCGACAACGGCTCGCGAGCGAACCCGAGCGCGCTCACGTCGAGGAACACCGGTCCCGGCGAGGCGACGAGATCGCCGCCGAGCAGCGACGCCCCGGCGCGGGCCAGGGCCTCGCCGATCCCGCGGCCGATGGCGCCGGTCGTCTCGGGTCCGAGCTCGGGCGGAAGAGCCGCCGAGACCAGGGCGCCGGCGGGCGTCGCGGCCATCGCCGCGAGGTCGCTCAGTGCCGAGGCGGCCGCGCGATAGCCGATCGTCTCCCAGGTCATCCATTCGCGGCGAAAGTGGACGTCTTCGACGCTCGCATCGGTGCTCACCACGAGACGCTCGCCCGGCGGTGGCTCGAGCGTCGCCGCATCGTCGCCGACCGCGCCGGTGATGGTTCGTTGCGCCGCCGCGTCGGCTTCATCGAGGAGCGAGCGAATGCGCGTCGTCTCGGGGCCCGGCTCGAGCCCGCGGACGGACCCGGAGGTCACGAGCCCCCCCAGGCGTCGGAGCCCGGCGGCGCCGAGCCGTGAGGGCTCGAGACGGTCGCCGGGATCGCGATCGAGACCCCCGGCCAGGCGCCCGGCGTGACCGTCTCGAGCGCCGCGCGCGCGATCGGGAGCGCCTCCGGCAGATCGGTCGCCGCCCCTCCCACCGCTTCGAACTCCGTCTCCACCGCCAGTCCCGTCACGGCGAGCGCCGCGGTCGCGGCGTCGGCCGCGGCCAACCCCGCCGCCGCGTACGCCGTGCACACCCCCGTCAGCACGTCGCCCATGCCGCCGGTCGCGAAGGCCGGGCTGGCCACGGTCGCTACGCGCGCGGCGCCGGACCGCTCGGCGATCACGGTCGGAGCCCCCTTGAGCAGCACGGTCGCATCCGCCGACCTCGACAGATCCAGACCCGTCTCGATCGGGTCGGCCACGATCTGGTCGACCGTGGAGCCCGCCAACCGAGCCGCTTCCCCGGGGTGCGGCGTGAGGAGGATGTCGCGGGAAGCGGCGTTCGCGATCCGGGAGAGACCGCACGCACACGCGTTGAGCGCGTCCGCATCCAGCACGAGCGGGCGATCGACCTCGGACAACGCGAGCTCGACGTGAGACCTCGCCTCATCTCCGAGCCCCGGCCCGATTCCGACGGCATCGGCCCACGCGAGTGCCTCGTCGAGGGCGACCGCGTCGTTCGGATCGACGAAGATCGCGCTCGGTACGGTCGTCTGTACGACCTCGCGGTTCTCGGGGGTGCTGACCACCCGGACGATCCCCGCGCCGGCCCGGATGGCGCCCGACGCCGCCAGCGCGACGGCACCCGCCATCCCGGCCGCGCCACCGATCAGGGTCACGTAGCCGGAGGCGCCCTTGTGGCCGTCGGCCGGACGGCGACCCAGCAGCTCCGCGGCCCACGCCGACGTGATCGCGCGCGCGACGGGTGGCGACGCCGGGGGCGGAAACCCGATCTCGCAACAGATGATGTCGCCGCACCGTTCGCGTCCCGGGAAACGCAGCAAGCCGAGCTTCGGCCAGCCGAACGTCACGGTCAGATCGGCCTGGATCGTCGGACCCGGTGAGGCTCCGGTCGAGAAATCGAGTCCGCTCGGTCCGTCCACCGCGATGACCGACGCGCGCGCGCGGTTGATGCGATCGATGACCGTCGCCTGAGGCTCCCGTGCCGCCGTGTCGAGCCCGGTCCCGAAGATCCCGTCGAGCACGAGGTCGGCCCGCGCCAAGCCATCGGTCAGATCATCGACGCCGCGCACGCGGGCATCCCAACCCACGAGGACGTCCGGCTCGGGGAGGCGACGACCGCAGGCGAGGAACTCCACCGAACGACCCCACGCGCGGAGGGTGCGCCCGGCGACGAACGCATCCGCTCCGTTGTGTCCGCTTCCGGCCACGACCAGGACGCGGCCCGACGGGTATCGGCTATGGACGAGCTGGGCGAGCGCCCGCCCCGCGTTCTCGATCAGCGCGCGCTCCGGGATCGAGCCGGAGTCGATCGCCGCGCGATCCAGCTCGGCCATCTCGCTCGACGTCGGGAGCCAGATCTCCGGCGCGGCGACGCGCCACCACTCCGAGGGAAAGAACACCGGGGTCAGCTCAGCGGGCGATCGGTCGCCCTCGAGGCGAGACTACTTGTACGACTGCTGGACGCTGCGTCCGAAGCTGATTTCGCCGTTGTCGATACGGATGTTGAATCCGCAGTCGGGCTTCGAACACACCCAGGCCTTGTATCGGATCGGCGCACCGTCGCGCCCGTAATCCGACAGCGGGAGCAATACTCCTTCGCTGCAACTCAAGCACTTCGTGAACTGTACCGGTTCTGCCACGCGGTCACCCCTCCCCGATTTGTGAACGGTCGAAACCGCGGACCCGCAGGCCCTCTAGTCCGATCAATCCACCGCCCACGCCGCACCGTAGCCGCGTGGCGGGACCTCTTCCCCCTATCCGCTCCAGGGGTAACTGTCTTCGAACGCCTCTTCGAAGCTGTACAGTCCTTCGAAATCCTCACGCGTGTCCTCGGGCTGCTTGATCAGCACGCCACCGTCCACGAGCGCGAACACGATCTCGCCGATATCGGCCGTCGCGTGTATCCCCCAATGCTCCAGCACCTGGCGCGCCAGCGGGCCGTACCGTTCGAGCGCCAGGTCCCGGACCGCCTCCGCTACTTCCTGACCCGAAATGTGTCGCGGCAGCTCCAAGCTCGATAGCCGGCAATGGAGCGCGGAGAGAACGAAGAGGTAGCCGTTCTCGGCGTACCTCGGGTTCTTCTCCTGTAGACTCGCCAGTACGATTTCTGTCTTCACGTCGCTCCCGCCGGCCCGTTTGCTCCCCCGAGCCCCGCATCTCGTGGCGTACGACCCGCCGCCCCAGAACGTCGCCAGCGCGAAAAGTTAGACGCCGCAAAAACTTGACGTCAAGCCGCTCGGGCCGATTCCGGGCTCGATCAGCTCCCGGGGGCCATCTCCGGATAGAGGGGAAACTCGCTACACAGAGCCGAAACCCGGGCCCGAAGCGCATCCAGCCGCGTCTCGTCCCCGTCGGACCCGAGCGCTCGATCGATGAGGTCCGCGATGTCCCGCATCTCGGTCTCTCCCATGCCGCGGGTGGTGACCGCGGCGGTCCCGAGGCGGATCCCGGACGCCACGAACGGCGAGCGCGTCTCGAACGGCACGGTGTTCTTGTTCACCGTGATGTCCGCGGCCCCGAGCAGCGCTTCGGCGTCCTTGCCGGTGAGCTCGGTCGTCCGCAGATCGACCAACACGAGGTGCGTGTCCGTCCCACCGCCGACGAGATCGTACCCGAGGTCCTCCAGGCCACCCGCCAGGGCGCGGGCGTTGTCGATGACGCGCTGCGAGTAGTCGCGGAAGTCGGTTCGAAGCGCCTCGCCGAGCGCGACCGCTTTGGCGGCGATGACGTGCATCAACGGTCCGCCCTGAAGACCGGGGAAGACCGCTTTGTCGACGGCCTTCGCGTGCGCCTCCCGACAGATCACCAAACCGCCCCGCGGTCCGCGTAGCGTCTTGTGCGTCGTGGTCGTCACGACGTCCGCGTGCGGCACGGGCGACGGATGGAGCCCGGCGGCTACCAAGCCGGCGATGTGCGCCATGTCGACGAGGAGCGAGGCGCCGCATGCCCGCGCGATCTCGCCGAACCGCTCGAAATCGAGCGCGCCCGGGTACGCGCTCGCGCCGGCGATGATGACCTTCGGCTTCTCGCGGTCCGCGAGCTCGGCGAGCGCATCGTAGTCGAGCGTCCGGTCCTGTTCGCGGACGCCGTACGGAATGACGTCGTACGATCGCCCGGAGAAGTTCACCGGGGAGCCGTGTGTCAGGTGTCCGCCGTGTGAAAGGTCCATCCCGAGCAGCGTGTCGCCCGGGTCCGCGAGCGCCTGGAGCGCGGCCATGTTGGCTTGCGAGCCGCTGTGCGGCTGGACGTTCGCGTGATCCCCGCCGAACAGCTCCAACGCCCGCTCCCGAGCCAGGCGCTCTACCTCGTCGACATGCTCGCACCCGCCGTAGTAGCGTCGGCCGGGGTACCCCTCCGCGTACTTGTTCGTCATCACGCAGCCGGTCGCCTCGAGCACGGCGCGGGACACGAAGTTCTCGCTCGCGATCAGCTCCAACCCATCGCGCTGACGCGCGAGCTCTCGATCGATGGCTCCGGATACCGCCGGGTCCACTTCGGAGAGCCCTCTCGGGTCGAGCGTGCCCACGACCGGGTCGATGACTGGGCTCACCACTTCACTCCTGACAATAAAGGTGCGCGGTGCAATCGTCCGACCCGTCGGAGTCGCTGTTCCGCGACGCGATCCGCCGCGACGCCGCTGGTCACGCCGTCCGACTCCGCCAGATCGAAGATGTCGAGCAACACGTTGTAGATCTCGCCCGCTTTCCGGTGCGAGCGATCCGATGACCAGCCGGCCAGCTCCGAGTAGACGTTGATGAGCCCGCCGGCGTTGATCACGTAGTCCGGCGCGTACAGGATCCCCCCCTCCTTGAGCGCCGCGTCGTGCTCCGGTCCCGCCAGTTGGTTGTTGGCGGCACCCGCGACGATCTCGAACCGGAACCGTGGAATGGTCTCGTCGTTCACGATCGCGCCCAGCGCACACGGAGCGAAGACATCCGCATCGACATCGTAGATCTCCTCGAGCTCCACGACCTCGACGCCGAGCTCCTCGGCGCATCGAGCCGTCCGCGCGTCGTCGATGTCGGACACGAAGACCTTGGCACCCTCCGCCGTCAGATAGCGACAGAGGTGGTACCCGACGTTGCCGGCGCCTTGAACGGCGATGGAGCGACCGCCCAGACCATCATCGCCGTAGCGCTTGACCGCACACGCCTTGATCCCGCGATACACGCCGTACGCGGTCACAGGGGATGGATCGCCCGACCGACCTTGGATGCCGACGACGGACTCCGTCTCCACATGAACGAAGTCCATGTCCTCCACCGAGACGCCCACGTCTTCCGCCGTGATGTACCGTCCGCCCAGGCTATCGATGGCGCGCCCGTGCGCGCGCATGAGCATCTCGCGATCGCGCGTCTTGTTGTCCCCGATGATCACGGCCTTGCCGCCGCCGAGATTGAGCCCCGCCACGGCGGCCTTGTAGGTCATCCCGCGGGACAACCGGAGCACGTCGGTCAGCGCGTCGCGATCGGACTCGTAGTTCCAGAACCGCGTTCCACCGAGCGCGGGTCCGAGCGTCGTGTCGTGGATCGCGATGATGCCGCGGTAGCCACAAGATGGGTCGTGGCTGAACACGACCTGCTCGTGACCCATCTCGGAGAGCAGATCGAAGATTTCTACGCCGTCGGAGCCGAGCAGCTCGAGCTCGGCGCCCTCCGGAACCTCGAGTCCAGGACGAGTCACGGCTCGTCGCCTCTTTCTCTATAGAGTTGTCGCGCGATCAAGCTGCGGTGGATTTCGTTGGCGCCTTCGTAGATCTCGGTGACCTTCGCGTCGCGGAACAGCCGTTCCACGGGGTACTCTCGGGAGTATCCATACCCACCGTGGACCTGAACCGCCTGACGCGTCACCTCCATCGCGGTCTCGCTCGCGAACAGCTTCGCCACGCTCGACAACCGACGCGCCCGGGGATCGCCCACCATGTGGGCCACGGCCGCTCGCTCGAGGAGCCCCCGACCCGCCTCGAGCGCGGTGAGCATCTCGCCGAGCTTGAACTCCATACCCTGGAACGTTCGTAGCGGTCGACCGAATTGCTCGCGGGTGGCCGCGTATTCGTAGGCCTCGTCGATGGCCGCGCTCGCGATCCCCAAGGCCTGAGCCGCGATCCCGAGCCTGCCGCCCTCGAGCGCCTCCAACGCGTACGAAAACCCGCGATCCGGCTCGCCGATCAGGTGCTCGGGGCCGAGACGCACCTCGTCGAGCGTGAGCGCGACCGTCTCGGAACCGCGTTGACCCATCTTTCGTTCCTTCTTGCCCGCCGAGAACCCCTCGGTGCCCTTGGGGAGCACGAACGCGCCGATCCCACGGGTTCCCTTCCGATCCTCCCGCGTGTCGGTCCGGACGAACGTGAACACGAGGTCGGCCGACGCGCCGTTGGTGACCCAGAGTTTCTCGCCGTTCAGGATCCAGTCGTCCCCGTCGCGCGTCGCGTGCGCACGCAGCGCCGCCGCGTCGGTCCCCGCTCCGGCCTCGGACAAGGAGAACGCCGCGAGCGCCTCGCCCCGAGCCATCTTCGGCAGCCACTCGCGCTTCTGGTCCTCCGAGCCGCGCGCGAGGAGGATCGAGACGGGGAGCGAGTTGTGGACGCTGACCGATACGGCGACGCCGGCATCGCCCCACGCCAGCTCCTCGAGCACGTACAGGTAGGTGAGGAGATCCAGACCGAGCCCGTCGTGCTCTTCCGGGACGCGCATCCCGAGGAAGCCGAGCTCGCCGAGCTCGCGGTGGATGTCCGCGTCGAAGACGTCTTCGCTCTCGTCGCGCGCCTCGGCGGTCGGGCGGAGCCGCTCCTCTGCGAACTGCCGCGCGAGCTCGAGAACCGGGAGCGCATCCTCGGAGAGATCGATCCCGGAGAACGCTCGCGGACCCATCAGGACGCTCCATACTCGTAGAACCCGCGTCCCGTCTTGCGACCCAGGCGGCCCGCCGCGACGTACGTCCGCAGGAGCGGACACGGGCGGTACTTCGAGTCGCCCAGCTCGGTGTGCAGCACGCGCATGATCGCGAGACACGTGTCGAGACCGATGAGATCCGCGAGCGCGAGCGGACCCATGGGGTGGTTCATCCCGAGCTTCATCACCTCGTCGATCGCCTTCGCCTCGGCGACGCCCTCCATCAGACAGAACACCGCCTCGTTGATCATTGGCATGAGGATCCGGTTCGCGACGAAGCCGGGATAATCGTTGGCGAGCACCGGGACCTTCGAGAGCCGCTCGCACAGCCCCACCGTGAGGTCTGTCGCTTCATCCGAGGTCTCGAGACCCCGGATGACCTCCACGAGCTTCATCACGGGGACGGGATTCATGAAGTGCATCCCGATCACGCGCGTCGGATCCGCCGCGTTCGACGCGATCTCCGTGATCGAGATCGAGGACGTGTTCGTGGCGAGCAGCGCGTCGCCCGGTGCCGCCTCCGAGATGGCGGCGAAGAGCTCGAACTTGAGACCCGGGCGTTCCGTCGCCGCCTCGATGACGGCGTCCGTACCGCCCAGCGCGTCGAGCGACGTTCCGGTCGCGATTCGAGCCAGGATGTCTCCCGGCGCGCCGTCCGCGATCGTGCCCTTGGCGACCTGTCGCTCGAGGTTCTTCTCGATGGTCGCGCGCGCCCGGTCGAGGGCCGCTTCGTCCACGTCCACCAGGCGGACGTCGACGCCCGCGGTCGCGAACACGTGCGCGATGCCGTTCCCCATCGTGCCGGCGCCCACGACCCCCACGCGGGCCACTGCTCCTGCTTCGATCATGTTCTCGAGTCGGTTACGAGTCGGTCGGTGCCGAGCTCGCGTACACGCCGTTCGGGGACGGGCGCTCGGCGAGCGCGGACAAGTTCAGGTCCCGCGGTCGAAGACGCCACATCCAGAAGATGGCCAGCAGGCTGACGATCGTGACCACGAGCCCTCCCTCGGGGCCGAAGTCGCCGCCCGTCCACAGCCCCGGACCGGAGACGACCGCTTCGATGCCCGGCATGCCGAACTGCGGCAGCCCGCTCACCGAGAGCTCGGTCAGCCCCATGGCCCAGTTCCAGCCGACGTGCACACCGGTCGCGAGCCACAGACTCCCGGTCCGCAGGTACGCCACGCCGAGGAGAGCCCCCGCCAGCGTGATGTTGACGACCGCGAGGGCCGAGACGTTCGGGTTCTGGAGGTGACCCGCGCCGAACAGGAGCGAGGTCGTGACCACCGCCGTCGTCGGACCGAACCGCGTCAGCAGGACTTGAAACGGGTAGCCTCGGAACAGCAGCTCTTCGACGAAGGCGGCGATGAACAACAGACCGAGCAAGCGGAGCGCGGCGGCCACCGCGCTCCCCGGCTCGGACGCCGGGGCCCAGGACACCCACCCCGGCGCGGCGAGGACCCCGATCGCGCTCCCGATCAGGAGGACGCCCAGCGCCCACCCGAGTCCGAGGTCTCCGAGCCCCGGCGCCCCGCCTCGGAGACCGAGCGAGACGAGCGATCGACCTTCCACCCCTCGCGTCAGTACCCAGCTCGCGGCGAGCGCGGACAGAAGCAACGGGCCCACCGTCCACGCCGAGAGCTCGCCGGGTCCGAGCGCCGGACCCACGGCCCCGACGACCAGCGCCGACAGGATGCCGAGCGCGATGAACGCGGCGACGAAGCCGGCGAGCTTCGCGAACCACGTGAATCGGTCTACGTCGAGGATCGTGCCGCCCCGTCAGACGCGCTCGACGCTGAGCGCGACCGCGTTCCCTCCGCCCAGACACAACGTCGCCATGCCGCGCTCGACATCTCGGTCGTGCATCGCGTACAGCAGCGTCGTGAGGATCTTGGCGCCCGTCGCCCCGATCGGGTGTCCGAGCGCGATCGCTCCCCCGCGTACGTTGATCCGGTCGAGATCGAGCCCCAACGCCCGAGCGTCCGCCAGCGCTTGGACGGCGAACGCCTCGTTCATCTCGATGAGACCGTAATCCTCGGTCACGGCCCCATCGAGCTCCATGAGCTTCTGCACCGCCCCGACGGGCGCGAAGAACAGGTCGCGCGGCGCCGTGGCGGCCACGGCGTACGCCCGGATGCGACCCAGGACGCGAAGGCCGTGCGCCTCGGCGTACGCTTCCGAGGTGACCACGGTCGCGGCGGCTCCATCGTTGAGCCCCGGCGCGTTGCCGGCGGTCACGCTCAGCTCGGAGACCTCGGGCGGCGCGTCACCCGCGAACGCCGGGCGGAGACGTCCCAACGCCTCGATCGACGTCTCGCGACGCGGCGGCTCGTCGACATCGACGGTCACCGTGCCCTTTCGCGTCTCGATGTCGACGGGAACCAGCTCGGCCTCGAACGCGCCATCATCGATCGCGGCGATGGCCTTCTGGTGACTCGCGAGCGCGAACTCGTCCTGGTCCTCGCGGCTGATCCCCGCCTCGTGGGCGGTGTACTCGGCGTGACCGCCCATGTGACACGTCCCGAACGAGCACCACAGCCCATCGTGGATGAGGCCGTCGACCAACGACCGGTCCCCGAACTTCACGCCCTCGCGGTGTCCACGAACGAAGTACGGCGCGTTCGACATCGACTCCATCCCACCCGCGACGATCGCGCGCGCGTCGCCGGCCTTGATGGCTTGCGCGGCCAGCATGACGGCTTTGAGCCCGGACCCGCACACCTTGTTGATCGTCACCGCGGGTACCGTCTCCGGGATCCCGCCGCGTATGGCCGCCTGCCGCGCGGGCGCCTGCCCGACCCCGGCCTGCACCACGTTGCCCATGATGACGTCGTCGAGGTCCTCCGGTCCGACGCCGGCGCGCTCGACCGCCGTGGCGATGGCGCGACCGCCGAGATCCGGGGCGCTCAACGACGAGAGTCCGCCGAGAAAGCGTCCCGTCGGTAGCCGTGCCGCCGATACCACGACGGGCGTCCGCTCTTTATCGATCATCGTTCGCTTCTTTCGTTTCGTGCTCGTTCGGCGGCCTCTTCGACCGCCGCCGACCCAGACCCGTCGAGGGCGCGACGCTTCCGCGGTCGTGGAAGCGGTCCCAAACCGCGCTGGAGCGCCTCCCACGTCGTCCACCCGCGGCGCTCCGCATCCGCGATCATACGGACGAGCACCTGCGCCGTCGCGATCGCGTCGCCACGCGCCCGGTGCCGTCCTCGGATCTCCACGCCATAGTATCGCGCCAGCTCGCCCAGTCCACGGCGCTCGAGCCCCGGGAGGAGACGACGCGCGAAGTGCACCGTGCACAGCTGCGGACCGCGCGGGACGACGCCCCCGACCCGACGCATCTCCTCGCGGAGGAACGCCCAGTCGTAGCCTGCGCTGTGGGCCACGAAGACCCGGCCCGACAGCCGGTGGCGCACCTCCTCGTCGATCTCCGCGAATCGCGGAGCGCCTCGGATCATCTCGGTGCGAATCCCGGTCAACCGGGTGATCCACGGCGGAATCGAGACGCCCGCGTCGACGAGCGTGGAGAAGCTGTCCGTGATCGCGCCCCGATCGACGTGCACGACGGCCAGCTCGATGATGCGCCCGCCGCTCCCGACGATCCCCGTCGTCTCGACATCGACGACCGCGTACCTCAACCGATCGAGGGGACGTTCGTTCGATGACCCTCCCGCTGAGGACCCGGCCGGGACCCGCCACTCACCGGCCGCGTCGCGCGACACGCGCGGCTCACCGCTCAGCAGCTCCTCGACGAGCCGCTCCGCGACGGCGGGCGCCGCCCCGTCGATGGCCAACACCCGTTTGGCGAGGACGACCGAAGAAGCCGGCCCTTCCGCCAACAGACCGAGCGCTCGCTCCACCAGCGCGCCATCGCGACCGAATCGTACGCCCGGATCCTCGTACTCCGTCATTCCCCCCTCCTCACCACGCCATGTCCCGACGGTTCACGGGCAACGTCATGCAGCGTGGACCACCACCCCCCCGCACCAGCTCCGATCCACGAAACGTGATGACCACCCGCTCGTTCGGCGCGGGGAGTCCGGAGCCCGCGAGGAACTCGTTCGCCGGCGTGACGGTGAAGCCGCCATCGCGCTCGAGCGCAGCGAGCGTCTGATCGTTCCGTGAATATGCCAGCACCTGTCCGGGGGCGACCGCGAACATGTTGCATGCCGAGCCCCATTGCTCGCGCTCCTGTTGAGTGCGGCGCCCCCCCCCGCAGAAGATCGGCTCGAGCGGGCAGGACACGTCCCGCAACGCCGCGAACAGGTCGGGTCGCTCCTCGACCCCCTCTCGACGCTTCGAGACGTGCATGACCGGGAGTCGGGTCGGCCCTCGGAAGTGCGGCGGGTATACGCAGCACAGCTCGCGATCCAGCATCGTGAAGATCATGTCCAGGTGGATCGCGGATCGTTGGAGCGGCATCAGCACCACGAGCACGTCGGTGACCGGGGTCTCATCGAACAGGGTCTCGGAGAGCGACGCGATCCCGTGGGCCGAGGTCCGCGCGCTCAACCCGACGAGCACGAGATCGTCGCGAAGCACGTGGACATCTCCGCCTTCGATGCTCGTGTTGACGCGACGGTCGACCGTTCCATCGTAGACGAAGCCCGCGTTCTCGAGCGCGGGGTGGAACGTGAACAGCGCCCGCATGATGAGCTCCTCCGTCCACCGTACCGCATGCGCCATCGCGGAGATCAGGACCCGCTCTCCGAGCGCGCACGCGGCGTCCCGCGTGAAGAAGAGATTGGGCAACGGCGGGAGCAGGTAGCCGCTCTCGTTCAGGATGTCGACGAGCGACTCGCCGCGCGCCGGCCCCAGCTCGACCCGCTGCCCCTCGACGAAGAGTCGCGCGAGGTCGGGGGCATCGAGCCCCTCGGCTCGCGAGCGAAGGGCATCGTCCGACCGCTCGAGCACGAACTCGCGACCTTCGGGGAGATCGAGCACGTCGGCGAGCAAAGCGAGCACTTCCTCGACGTGACAGAAGCGCTCGAGGACCGATCGGAAGGTCCGGTGCTCCGCGCGCGACGCCTCCTCGTCCAGCAGGTCGTCGAACAGGTAGCTCTGCGCGTTGCCCGGCGTCACGACCGAGAGCTCCGGTCCCGGCTGGTGACAGATCACGCGCTCCAGCGGCCCGATCTCGCTCGTGACTCGAACGCTCATGCCCCCTCCCGCGACCGCTCCGCGCCTCGACGGGCCGCCGCCAACACGTAGCTCAACCCTTCGAGCTCGAGCACGATGTCGACCGTGCGGACCGGGACGCCGTCCACCGAACCGAGCTCCACGGGCGCGAAGTTGAGAATCGCCCCCACGCCGGCGCGCGCCAGATCTCTCGCGACATCCTCGGCCACCTGCGGCGGCGTGGCCACGATCCCGATCTCGACGCCACGCGCGCTCACCGTCTCGCCGAGCTCATCGAGAGATCGGACGCTCAAACCGAACACGCGCTCCCCGATCTTCGACGGATCGACATCGAAGGCGGCGACGACGTCGAACCCGCGGGGGCTGAGGTCGCGGTAGCCGAGCAGCGCCGACCCGATCTTCCCGACGCCGACGAGCGCGACCTTCCAGGCGTGGTCCAACCCGAGGATCTCCTCGAGCGTGTCCGAGAGCGGACCCACGAGGTATCCGCGGCCGCGCTTCCCGAACGACCCGAAGAGAGACAGGTCCTTGCGCACCTGCGCCGACGTCGCGCCGGCGCGCTCCGCCAGCTCCGCGCTCGAAACCAGCTCGACCCCCGCGCGCTCCAGGTCACGCAGCATCCGCAAGTACAGCGAGAGCCTACGGACCGTCGAATCGGAGATTCTGCCGCTCATACCCGGCCTTGTGAAAGTATTCACAAGTGAAGATAGGGGGCCGAGGGGCTCAGCTCAACGCGGCGAGCGCCTCCGTAAGCCGAACGAACGCGGCGGGGTCGAGCGATTCGGGGCGCGCGGCCGGATCGATGTCGAGCCGGCGGAGCAGCTCGACCCCTTCGCTCGCGGCGTAGGCGAACTCCGGGGCGGAGCGGAGGATCTTCTGGAGCTGTTTCCGGCGGCGGCCGAAACAGACGCGCGTGACGGCTCGGAGCGCCTCCGGGTCGATTCGGTCGACCCGCTCGGGATCGGGCTCGATCCGCAGCACCGAGGAGTCCACGTCCGGACGCGGTCGAAACGCACCCGGCTTGATGTGGAATCGCAAGTCCGCATCCGCCACGGCTCGAACCCCGACGGAGAGCGCGCCGTAGGCCTTTCCCCCCGGCCGCGCCACGATCCGCTCGGCGACCTCGCGTTGGACCGTGAGGACCAGCCGGACGGCCGCGGGGCGGAGTCCCAGCAACGTGAACATCAGCGGGGAGGTGATGTTGTAGGGCACGTTCGAGATCACGCGGAGCGAACCACCCTCACGAGCGAGCGCATCCCCTGCCCTCTCGAAGAGCAGACCCGGCAGGTCGACCCGCAGGATGTCCGCCTCGACGATGTCGACGTTCTCGTGCCGAGCCCAAGCGGCCCGCAGGTCCGCGGCGAGCGCCTCGTCCTTCTCGACCAGCACCAGTCGGCCGACCCGCCCGGCGAGGTGCCGGCTCAGCTCGCCGTGACCGGGCCCGACCTCGAGGACGAGGTCGTGCGGTCCCGCATCGAGCTCGGCGACGATCCGCTGTTGAATGTTCGGATCGATCAGGAAGTTCTGACCGAGCGAGCGCTTGGGGCGCGTCACAGACGCGCCGCGACGGCGGTCCGATCGTCCAGGTGCATCTCGTCATCGGTGCCCGCGAACAGCGCCTCGACCAGACGCTCCGGCGTGGCCTCGCCGCTCGCGATCAGCGCGCGGACCGTCGAGCTCGACTCGTCGAGCGGGTCCCGCAGCTCGGCCAGGCCGTCCGTGAACGCGAGCAGCGTGTCGTCCGAGCCCCATGCGACGGAGCGCTCGTGATAGTTCGACGCGTCGAGCATCCCCACCGGCGGATCGAGCGCGTCGAGCCGTTCGACATCGGAGGCGCGGATGCGGTAGGCGTACGGATGACCGGCGTTGGCGTAGGTGAGGGTTCGGGCTCTCGTGTCGAGCACCCCGTAGAAGAGCGTCATGTACATCTCGGTGGATTCGAGCGCCTGGAGGAGCTGACCGTGCATCGCGTCGAGCGCCGCCGCCGGCCGCGGCTCGACCGAGGTCACGACGGCGACGGCGCTGAGCGTGAGCGCCATGATCAAGGCCGCGGACGGCCCGTGCGAGCTCACGTCGCCGAGCATGACGCCGAGCCGCGAGCCCGGGAGCCGGTTCAAGTAATAGAAGTCTCCACCGAGCGAGAGCGCCGGCTCGCACCGGGCCGCCACGTCACCCAGGTCGGAGAACGCGGCCGGAGCGGGCAGGAGTCGGAGCTGCAAGTCGCGCGCGTTCTCGAGCTCGGCCAGCACGCGGGCACGTCTCATGCGTCGTTCGACCAGTCGATCGCGGGCCGCCTCGCCCTCGGCCACCACCTCCAGCCACCGGGTGAGCAGCGTCGCCGCGGGGGACGATGCGCCGTCGTCCGAGCTCGCCGTGAACTCGAGTCGAAGTCGCTCGTCCTCCCCGATGTGGAGCACGCGGTCGCGCGGGCCCTCCCGACCGTCCCCCTCGCCCTCTCGCGTATCGAAGACGCACGTCGCGCCCCCCTCCTCCAGGCGATCGAGTCGGAAGTCGAGCCCGGTCAGCTCCGCGAACGGAGGGAGCCACGCCCGAGCGCGATACAGGGGATCGACCGCCGTTCGAAACAACAGCGTCACGCGGTTCCCGACCTCGTTGAACGCCACGTCATCGCTCAGCTGGTGGAGGAGAAACAGACCTCGCCCGTGACTGCGGGCGATCCCCCGCTCCGCCGTCGGGTCCGGGATCGCGGTCGGGTCGAACCCGTCTCCTTCGTCGCGGACGCTCACGCGCAGCCCATCCGTCGCGATGTTCGCCGTGATCCGCACGACGGCCCCGGGTCGGTCTTCGCTCCCGTACAGAATCGCGTTGGCGACCGCCTCGCCGAGCGCCACGCGGAGTCGAAACGCGGCTTCGGAGTCGAGGTCGCCGAGATGGCGACAGGCCTCCACGATCCGCTCTACGACCGGACGCTGATACGTGACGTCCGCCGGTATCGCGACGCGTAGCTGTCCGTCCTCGTCGACATCGAGCGAGAGGTCCGGGCTCTCCGCTCGCGTGGCATGTCGTCGCCAGACCAGGCCGAGCTCGGCCTGGTTCAGCGGATAGAAGAGGTAATCGCTCCAATCTCCCGCGAGCGTCGAGCCGAGCTGCGCGACCCATGCGCCGTCGATCAGCGCGACCAGAGATGGATCGGAGCCGAAGCGACGCCGCAGGTACGATGTCGTCGCCTTGGGCTCCGCTACGTCGACGAGGATGAGATCGGCGGCGTCGACGGCGAGCGTACGCCCGAACAATCCGCGCACGATCGGACTCGGCTCCAGCGAGCGTGCCGCGTTCGCGACGTCATCCACGATGTCGGGCCGGCTCGAAAGGACGAGGATCCGGGACGGCGTCGCGTTCACTCGCGACGTCCAGCTCGACTCAGGACTCGGCCAGCGCCGCGGCCCGCGTGTCGGAGATCTGGAACAGCGTGTCCAGCTTCGTCAGCTCGAACAGGGTCCGAAGATCCTGGTTGAGACCCGCCAGCCGGAGCCGACCGTTCTCTTCACGGATGCGCTTGGACAGGCTCACGAGCACGCCGAGCCCGGATGAATCGATGTAGCCCGTCTTCGAGAAATCGATCACGAACGCGCCGTCGCCTTCGGAGATCCGCGCGAGAACGCGTTCCTTCAGCTCACCCCGGTTCGTGACCGTGAGCTCGCCATCCACGTCGACGACCGTGACCTCGCCGAGCCGTTCGATCGAGAAGCTCATCGCTGGTTCTCCTGCGACATGAGTGCGGTGATACACGCGACATCCACGATATCGGCGCTCGACGCGCCACGGGAGAGGTCGTTGAGCGCGAATCGGAACCCCTGGAGGATGGGACCGAGCGCGCGCGCGCCGGCCAGCCGTTCGACCAGCTTGTATCCGATGTTCCCCGAGTCGAGATCCGGAAACACGAGCACGTTGGCGGCGCCGGCCACGTCGGACTCGGGCGCCTTGGATCGGCCGATCGA
Organism: Gemmatimonadota bacterium; assembly: GCA_022360695.1. Classification (GTDB taxonomy): domain Bacteria; phylum Gemmatimonadota; class Gemmatimonadetes; order Palauibacterales; family Palauibacteraceae; genus Palauibacter. The sequence goes on along the minus strand of JAKSCH010000316.1, from coordinate 5,450 downwards.
CGGGACGAGGGCGGCATCGGCCTGGAGCTCGCCATCCGCGGCGAGCTCCGGGTTGCGGGCCCGAAAGCGCTCGACGGCCTCGCGGACCCGATCGACGCGCGGACCCGCCGCCGATCCGTGCGTCGAGTACGAAAGGAAGGCCACGCGCGGCTCGTCGCCCACGATCGCGCGGCGCGCCCGGCACGCGGCCTCCGCGGCCTCCGTCATCTGCTCGGGTGTCGGCTCGGGGACGACCGCGGGGTCGGTGAACGTGAGGACGCGCCCGTCGGGCTCCGGGAGACACATGTAGAACGCGGCCGAGATCGTCGTGATGCCGTCCGACAGTCCGAGCCCCCGCAGACCGGCACGGATGACGTCGGCCGTCGCGTGGACGGCGCCGGCGACCACTCCGTCGTAGGCCCCGGCCGCGAGCCCCTCGACCGCGGACGCCAATCCGTCGGCCGCGACGATCGGATCGACCCAGCCACCGGTCGATAGCTGCTCGATCGCGGTGGCTACGCGGGGATCCGACCCCTCCGGGAACGCGATGCGAGCGCCGACATCGGCGGCTCGTTCGCGGAGCGCCTCCGTGAAGACCGGTCCGCTCAGCGCGACGCGCTCTCCGCGAAGCGCTCATCCATCCGCTCCTTCACGATCGCGCTCACGAACTCGGTCACGTCGCCGCCGAGCCGCGCCACCTCGCGGACCAGCGACGAGCTGAGGAAGGTGTGTCGCACGTCGGGCGCCATGAACAGGACTTCGACCTCGGGCCACAGCGAACGGTTCATCAACGCCATCTGGAACTCGTACTCGAAATCGCTCACGGCGCGGAGTCCCCGGATCATGAGCCGAGCCCCTCGCGAGCGCGCGAAATCCACGGTGAGACCCTGGAACGACGTGGCCTCGACGCGGGGCTCATCCGCATACACCTCCCGGATCAGCGCCACTCGTTCCTCGATCGAGAAGAGCCCCGACTTGGACTGGGTCGCCGTCTCGGCGACGCCGATGATCACGCGCTCGACGAGCCGAAGACCGCGGCGGACGATGTCGTCGTGGCCCAACGTGAGCGGGTCGAAAGAGCCCGGGTAGATGGCGATGCTGTCGTTCATTCACGATCCCGTTGCGGGTGCGACGAGGATCCGGGGTCCCCGGATCCCGCTACGTACCGACTGAGCCAGGTGTCTCCATAGCGCCGCGTCCACGTCGCACCCTCGGTCGGTACTTCGGACGAATGCTCCAACCAAAGCTCCCCGGCGAACGGACGCTCTCGGTAGGCCAGAAGCAGCTCCGGACCGAGGCCGACCCCGTACGGCGGGTCCGCGAGCGCGATATCGTAGGGTCGCTCGACCCGATCCACGAATCGAGCCGCCCCGGCGCGCACGACGCGGGACCGATCCTCGACACCGAGCGCCACGAGGTTGCGCCGCAGCGTGGTCAGCGTCTTCGGATCGGACTCGACAAAGTGTACGTGACGAGCACCCCGCGACAGCGCTTCGATGCCCAGCGCGCCGGACCCCGCGCACAAGTCGAGGACCCTGGCGTCGAGCACTTCGTCGCCCAGCGCGGAGAACCAGGCCTCTCGCACCCGCTCCGCGGTCGGCCGTGTGTTGCGACCGACCGGGGCCTCGATGTAGCGCCCCCCGAGCTCCCCGGCGACGATCCGGAGCCGCACCCCGACTCAGAGAGCCGCGCGGGTGTCGATCACGTGGGCTTGTGGCCGGAGACCTTTCGCCCCCGCCTCCACGTGGAGCTCGTAGACGAGATCGACCGTGTCGGTCCCGATGTTCACGAGCTCGGGCTGGCGGAACGCGATCGCTTCCAGGCGGTCGCCTCCGTCCTCGAGCCAGGCGCGCACGTGCACGCCCTCTTCGCCGACGGTCTCGACGTCGTGGAGACGCACGCCGCGAGCGAGGAAGCGGGGCGTCGGGTTCCCGGCCCCGAACGGCTCCAGATAGGTGACGCCACGCGCCACGGCCGGCGAGACGGCCCGCACGGGGAGCTCCTGGTCGATCCGAAGCGTGGGCTCGCGCGCCTCGAGTCGCCGACCGGCCACCTCCAAGAACCGTGTCCGTAGCGCCTCGAGTCGATCGGACCGAATGTCGAACCCGGCCGCGGCCGCGTGCCCGCCGTACCGCTCGAAGATCTCGGCGATCTCCGCGAGGGCCTCGTACATGTGGAACCCCGGGACCGAGCGCGCCGAACCCCGTCCGCGCTCACCGTCCAGACCGATCAGGAGCACCGGGACGTGGAACTGGTCGACCAACCGCGACGCGACGATCCCCAACACGCCGTGGTGCCACCCCTCGCCCCAGATCACGAGCGCACGGTCGTGGACGGGGTCGAAGATCTCGTCGGCATCGGCGCGGGCTCGGGCGAGGACCTCGGCATCGGTCTCGCGGCGGAGGAGGTTCGTGCGCTCGATCCGCTCGGCGAGCCGATCGGCCTCGCCGAAATCGTCCGCGTCGAGCAAACGAAGCGCATCGGTCGCATCCCCGATCCGGCCTGCCGAGTTGAGCCGCGGCGCGAGCCGAAAGGCGACGTCGGCCGCCCGAACCTGGCTCCAGCGCCCGACCCCCGCGGCCCGACACAGCGCGCGCACGCCGGCGCGTCGGGATCGGTTCAGCACGCGGAGACCGAACCGCGCGAGCGTCCGGTTCTCTCCGACGAGCGGCGCTTGATCCGCGATCGTCCCGAGCGCCACGAGATCGAGATATCGATTGAGACGACCTTCTTCAAATCGTTTTCTGGAAAAGAGTTCCTGGACCAGCTTGAACGCCACGCCGACGCCCGCCAGACCGGTGAACGGATACGCTTGATCGGTCCGGTTCGGGTTCACGACCGCGAGGGCGGAGGGGAGCCGATCTCCCGGTCTGTGGTGATCCGTGACCACCACGTCGATCCCGCGCGAGGACGCGCGCTCGACCGCGTCGATCGCGGAGATCCCGCAATCGGCCGTCACGATCAGCCGAGCCCCCTCCGAAGCCGCGCGATCGATCCCCGCGTCGCCGAGATCGTACCCGTCGCGTCCCCGGTGCGGCACGAAGGCGACGGCCCGCGCCCCGAGCTCACGAAAGGCGCCCGTGAGCAGCGTCGCGCCGGTGACGCCGTCGACGTCGTAGTCGCCGTGCACGAGGATCGTCTCGCGGTCGCGGATCGCGCGCTCGACCCGGTCCGCGGCGACCGCGAGGTCGATCAGACCGGTCGGATCGTGGAGATCCTCGAAGCTGGGTCGCAGGAACCGTCGGGTGGGCGGTTCCGCCGCGAAGCCGCGGCGGATGAGCAGCTCGCACAGCGGGCCCGGGAGCCCCACGTACGTCTCGAGATCGCGGGTTCCGTCGACCGGCCCGCTCGATGGCTCGGCCCACCGCCGACCCACCCCCGGCTCGTGCGTGGCGTTCGCGCTAGGCGTCGGAGGTCTCGGGATAGAGAATCACGCCGCAACCTTCACAGATCGCGAGTCCTCGGCCGGCTCGAATGTCGGCTTGCCGTTGTTTCGGGACCGCGGTGTAGCAGCGGCCGCATACGCCGTCGGCCGTCAAGCACGCCAGCGCCGAGTCCTTCCGTCCGCCGCTCACGGACTGGTAGAGCCGGAGCGTCTTCGTGTCGAGTCGACCCTCTTGCGTCTTCTTCTTGCTGGTTCGTGACTCGAGCTCGGACTCGAGACCGCTGCGGGATACATCGACCTCCGCGCTTCGGGTCTCGAGCGCGTCTTCCGCGGCACCCAGCTCGACTTCGACCCCGGTCAGCTGCTCACGCAGCGTCTCCACCTCCTGCATCGCCGCGAGCTGGTCCTCTTCCGCGCTCATCAGATTGCGGCGGGCGGTATCCGTCTCGCTCCGCACCGCGAAATGCTGCTGCATGTTCGAGACGGCGGCGGACCTCGTCTCCAACCTCTTCAGCGTGGTGCGGCCCGCCTCGACCGCGCGTTGAAAACGTCGGACGCGTTCGTCCGCCTCGGTCAGTTTTCCGGTGAGCTCGGTCCGACGCGCTCGAAGCGCTTCGACCGTCTCGTTGAGTCCGCTTACTTCCGCGGCAAGCTCCCCCAGCTCGCCTTTGATCCTCAGGATCTCCAGATCGATCTCCTGAAGAACGATCAGCTCTCCGACGGTATCACTCGCTTCCATTCTCACTCCCGCTAGACGTTCGCCCGGCGGATCCGCCTGCAACTCGACGCCGATCCGCTACCGGTCGGGCTCCGCCGCCGCTCGGCATGAAGGTCATCGTATCCCCGGATTCTCGCAATCGCTCGACGATCCGTTGTTTCTCCTCGAGCAGACGAAGCTGGTGCTCTTCATCCGCGTCGGCCATCTCTCGATCGATGATCGCGCGACGCTCGTGGAGCGCCCGATTCCGGAGCCGGCTCGTCGCCGCCTCGAATACCGTGATCGGATCGCTCAGCTCCTCGGCATCTTCGAGCAAGCGCGCCACGAACGATTGCGCGGACGGCGTGAGCGAGGACCAATCATCCAGCTCGAGCCCCTCGTCGAACGCGTTCGCCAACGCCTCGAACGTCTCCCGGGGTCCTCGATCCTGGAAATCGGAAGCGGTGAGACCCAAACGCACCGCGCGCCCGATCAGCGAAGGATCGCGCACGAGCAGCAGCGCGAGCTCGCGTTCCGCGCGGGTCGTGGCCGAGGAGGCCGGGCGCTCGAGCGGTTGCGGCTTGTGCGCGGATGAACGCCGGAGCTCCGCCGATCCGGGGCGCGGGGCCTTCGCGATCTCATGCACCAGGGTCTCGCGACGCACTCCGACGCCTTCCGACGCCCGATCGAGATAGATGTCACGGAGCGCCGGGTCCGTCACGGCTCGGAGGGTACCGAGCAACCCGTCGACGGCCCGTCGCCGCCCCTCGATTCGATCGAGGTACCCTTCTCGCCGGAGGATCTGGAGCTTCCGCTCGAGCAGGTCGATCGCATCTTCGAAGAAACGCCCCATGGCCTCGGGGCCTTCCCGCCGGATCAGCGAGTCCGGATCCTCGCCCGAGGGGAGCGTGACGACCATCGGGTGGATTCCCGCCGACAACAGGACATCCCCGGTTCGGAACGTGGCTCTCAGACCCGGCCCGTCGCTGTCGTAGAGGAGGTAGGCGCGCTTCGCATACCGCGCGAGCCGCTGCGCCTGCTCTCGAGTGAACGCGGTGCCCAGACCCGCCACGGCGAACGGCATCCCCGCGCGGTGGAGGGCGATCACGTCGGTGAACCCCTCTACCACCGCCGCCCGCTCCTCGCGCCGTATCGAGTGACGCGCGCGGTCGAGCCCGTACAGCTCCTCGCCCTTGTGAAAGACGGGCGACTCGGGCGAGTTGATGTACTTGGGGGCGTCGGATTTCGGGTCGAGTCGCCGCGCCCCGAAACCGATCGGTCGATCTCGGAGATCTCGAATCGTGAAGACGAGCCGACCCCGAAACAGATCGTAGGGCTCCTCCGCGCGCTCGCTGGTGGCGAGGAGCCCCAGCTCGAGGAGAACCCGCT
>JAKSCH010000066.1 GCA_022360695.1 Gemmatimonadota bacterium | reverse complement strand
CGGATAACGCCCGAGCTCGAGACACTCCAGTCCGCACTCGCCGACCGTTACGAGCTCAAGCGAGAGCTCGGACAAGCAGGATACTTGGACATCGACGCGGCGGACGGCGCCGTGTACGCGCTTTTCTCCGGGCGGACCGACAGAGGTTTTGGCGCAGACATGATGTTCGGGCGCTTCGTCCACGTGTTCGAGTGGGATGGGACCCTCCGAGAAGCGTATGAGTTAGATCGTGAGGCGTTGGCGCTGGCCGTCTCGGCCGACGAAGGAACGGTTTTCACGGCGATTCGAGACCCTCTGCCGGCGGTCATGGCGTATGAGATCGAACGAAAGTCCGGCGCGAATCTCCAGACGGCTGAACTTCCTTTGCACAAACGTCGCTGGCACCGTGGCCCAGTTGTCTGAGGTCGGGCCCATAGCGCGCCCATGGACCGCGGGGCCTGACGCGTGGTCTACCGAGGACCGTCGCTTGCGAGCGGAAGGGTCGGCCCGGAGATGAGCCGTCGCTATCGATCCCAAGGCGGACACCGCCCGATGTGGCGGCACGTGCTACTAGCAGCAGCACCGATCTGCGCTTGTTCTCCGAACGCTCAGGGCGAGGGCTCTGGCGGACCGATTCCCCTCCTGGTAGGCCCGGGGGACGACTCGGCGCCACTGCCCTCGCCCGATGGCAGCCAGATCGCCTTTCGGTCCAATCGCGGTGGGGTGATCGATATCTGGGTGGTCCAGACCCAGGGTGGCAACCCACAGCAGATCACGGATACGCCTTTCCCCGCGCTCTTCCAAACGTGGTCACCCGACAGTCGCCGGTTGGCGTTTGCCGCCATACAGGAGGGGCAGGCCGATATTTTTGTCGTCGAGCTCGAGAGTGGAGCGGAGAGACGAATCACCGACACGCCAGACTCCGAGTTCGCCCTTTCTTGGTCTCCACGTGGTTCTGAGATCGTTTTTCAGGCGCAGGGCCGGGGCGGCGCCGACATTTGGGTCGTCGATGTGTCGTCACGCGCCATCCGACAACTAACGCGCGACTCGGCCAACGATCGGCTCCCAGCCTGGTCTCCGGACGGGTCGCGCGTCGTGTTCGAATCCGACCGCGGGGGTGTCAGGCAGCTCTGGGTCGTCGATGCGGCGGGCGGAGACCCCCGGCGCATAACCACTGATCCGGGTTCGGAGTTGTTCCCGAAGTGGTCGCCGGACGGCTCGCTGATCAGCTATCTGACAGATCGGCGGGGGAACCTCGACGTATGGGTAACGGACCCCGCTGGACGCTTACCTCGCCCTGTGGTCGCCACCGACTACGACGACAGTGGTGGAGATTGGTTGGTGGACTCGAGCGGACTGCTCGTTTCGAGCGTCGGCGACGGTTTCGCGGACCTCTTCTCGGCAACGCTGTCTGGAGACTTAGTACAGCTGACGTTCGATAGAGCGTTCGAGTCCGCTCGGTTGATGCCCAACGGACGAGACCTTGTGATGTCCAGGTATGACGACAGCCAGCGTCCGATTGTGGCCGACCTCGGCGGGGAGCGTTGGGACGCCCCGCTGCCTAACAACCAGGCGGTACGCCAAATGGCCGCGTCACCGGACGGAGCAACGTTGGTGTACGTGGCCGCTGGTGGGCTTTGGTTGACGGACATAACCGACCCTGAGCCTCGCCCTGTTTTTCCGAACCTGTCCCAAGCGTCGAGCCCCGTCTGGTCGCCGGACGGTCGAAGGATCGTCGTGAGCGTAGGCACGGGTGCTGGCTCGGAGCTCTGGGCTCTTTCGCCAGGAACTGGAGACGCGCAACCGCTGACGGAAAACGAGTTTGCGGAACGCTCGGTCGTCTGGGTGGACAGCTCGACGATCGCGTACGTTGGGGGTCTGCGCGGCGGTGACGTGTGGCAGCTCTCACTAGAGGGCTCCGTCGCGAAGAACGTTGGCCCAGGCGTCGGGGCTCAAGAGCTCGTGTGGTGCGGTGGGACCCTTCTGTTCTCGCGTGCCGATGACCACGGTGTTTACCAGGTTTTCTCCCTCGACACGACGAACGCTACAACTCGCCAAATCACAACTGGACCGAAGCATGAGTTTGGTTCGTGTTCTTCCTCAGGAGATTGGATCGCTGTGCAGCGCACGGGGACCGACGGCGGACTCGATGTGTGGCGGATGCGTCCCGACGGTCAGGAAGCTCAACCGGTCTCCGAGCGGCCCGAGACCGAGTTTTCCCCCGTCTGGTCGCCAAGCGACACCGACATCGTTTTTAGCGTCATGCAGGACGGTCACCAGCGTCTCATGTCTGTGGCCGCCTCGGGTGGCGAACCGATCGCGGTCGCGGGGCCAGAGGGTAACCAAACGTCACCCGTCTTCGTCACGGATCGAAGCCTACTCTACCTGAGCTGGAATATCGACGGCGACTTGTATCTCCTCGACCTACCGGAGTGATCCAGCCCGTCGACGTGCACGTCTTTGGGTGTCGCCGAAGACAACATGGCACGAGCGGCGCCTGGCCAGGTGTCAGGAGACTGGTCGCGTCAGGGGCACGGGGTGCCCTCCGACGCGGGGGGCACATACGGCCCCCGCCTTCCGTTGGAGGGGGGGGCTAAACCGAGCTCCGGTTAGTGTTTGGAATTCCCACGGTAACGTGACGGGATGGCTGACCAGCTCAGGGGCGTCCGACAACGTGACCGCCGATCCTTCGTTTGCGTTCCTGAAGCAAAACGGAGTGGAGGATCTGACCCCAAGAAGTTGAACACCCCCCTTTTGTGAAGTTGACCTCCGGGCCGGGTGCTGCCCAGGGTGGAGTCGGGCGGACTCTGGGCGAGTGCATCCCATGTGGTCGACCAGCCAGCCAGGCGGGTACCCTTAAAGCGGCCAGGTGTCGAGCGTGCACTTATTGTGCACTCAGGGCACAAGAACAAAGGCCCACCGTAGGGGAACGGCGGGCCAATTTGTTGCTCCTTCGTCGGTTCTGTAATCGGGGCGGCGAGATTCGAACTCGCAACCTCCTGAACCCCACTCGGAGTGACGGAGGCGTCAGATACGACGAAATGTAGTATTCACGCGGTGTTTCGGGCGTCCCACATCGTACCTGCGTGCAACAACAACACGCCAAAATCGCACTTCCTTACCCCACTTCTCTCCCCACAACTACGAGTCGCCTGGCCGCGGGTTCCGTAAACCTCACTCGCTCACGCGCGG
>JAKSCH010000122.1 GCA_022360695.1 Gemmatimonadota bacterium | reverse complement strand
TCGCGAGCGTCGCATCCACCGCGCGGATCGCCCAGGTGGTCGGGCAGCTCCTCTTCTTCCCGATGATGTTCCTCTCCGGCGCCGCGCTCCCGCTCGAGATCATGCCGGAGGGCGTGCGACGCGTCGCCGAGCTCCTTCCCATGACGCACGGCGTCAAGCTGCTCCAGAACCTGTGGTTCGGAGGGGAATGGAGCGCCTCGACCACGCACATCCTCGTGATGGCGGGAGCCCTGGTCCTCGGTCTCGGGTTGTCCGCCCGACTGTTTCGCTGGGAGTAGCTCCTCCGCCTATTCGGCCCGGATCGCCTCGATCGGATCGACCCCCGCGGCGCGCCGCGCCGGCAGGTAGCTCGCGAGCAACGCGATCGCCGTCAGGACGAGGGCGACCGAACCGAACGTCAACGGGTCGAGCGGGCTCACGCCGTGGAGCAACCCGGCCATGGCGCGCGTCATCGCGACGCCGCTCAGCAGTCCGATCACGATCCCGGCCAGGGCCAGACGCAGGCCCTGACCGAGGACCATCCGCTGGACCGCCCCGCTCTCGGCGCCCAGGACCACCCGCACGCCGATCTCGCGCGTCCGCTGGCTGACCACGTACGAGATCACGCCGTACACGCCGACCGCGCCGAGGATGAGCGCCATCGTCGCGGCGATCGCGAGCATGACCAGCGTGAACGAGGTCCGCGACATCGAAGCGCGTACATCGATGTCGAAGGACCTCGCATTCGCCAACGGGAGGTTGGGGTCGACCGACCACACCGCCTCGCGGAGGCTCGCGACCATCCCGACCGCGTCGGCATCGGTGCGCACCACGTACTGGAGCCTGCGCGGCACGAGCAGGTTCAGCTCCGGGAGGAGGTCGTCCGGGAGCGTGCCCCACAAGCTCTCCACCACCATCGGCCAGTAGACGATCGGGACGAGATCCTGCGAGAGCCCATCGTCTCGGACGTTCCCGACGACCCCGATGATCTCGCGCCAGTTCGTGGGCTCGGACCCGGTCGAGATCCGCTTTCCGATCGCCTCGGCCGGATCATCCCAGAACTCGCGCGCGATGCGCTCGTTGACGACCGTGTACCGGGATCGGTTCCGGATGTCGCTCCACGTGTACGCGCGCCCCGCCACGATCGGGATCCCCATCGTCTCGAAGTAACCGGGAGACACCCACTTGAACCTTCGGGTGTTCGGGAGCTGGCCGTCGGGCACCGGGAAGTCCTCGATCCACAGCGGATCGAAGCTCCCTCTCCCGTCCATCGGCACCGACGACGTCATGCCGGCCGAGATCACGCTCGGGAGCTCCTCCAGTCTGCGTGCGAGCCGTTCGTGCGTGAGCGCGACCTGCTCGGTCTCCGGGATCTCCGCTTCCGGGAGCGCGATCCCGAACGCGAGCAGCCGCTCCGGCGCCTCGAACCCCGGGTGGACCCGCAGGAGGCTCTGGAAGCTCCGGATCATGAGTCCCGACCCGATCAACAGCACGAGCGCCATCGCCATCTGCGCCACGACCAGGGCGTTTCGGGTTCGGTGGCGCTCCTTGCCGGCGCCGGCGCCCCGTCCGCCCTCCTTGAGCGCGGCAACGGCGTTCATCCGCCGATATCGGAGGACGGGAAACAGCCCGAAGAAGACGCCGGCCGCGAGCGAGACCAGGACGGTGAAGACGAGCACGATCGGATCGAGCGAGATCTCGCCGAGCCGCGGGAGATCCTCGGGCGCGAGCGAGACGAGGGACCGCAGACCCACATAGGCGAAGCCGGTCCCGACCACGCCGCCGGCGAGCCCGAGGAGCAGGCTCTCGATCAGGAGGTCCACCGAGATGCGGCCCCGCCCCGCGCCGAGCGCCGCCCGCACCGCGAACTCGCGCTCCCGCGTCTCGGCTCGGACGAGAAACAGGTTCGCCACGTTGGCGCAGGCGACGATCAGGATGATCCCCACGCCGCCGAGCAACAGCCACAGGACATCGCCGATGTCCCCGACCACATCTTCCTTGAGGGGCCGAAGCGACGCGGTCACGCCGATCTGCTCGACCTGCTCGGCGCTCATGGCGCCGGGGAACGTCCGGACCGCGACGCGAAGCAGCCGCGAGAACTCGGTCTCGGCCTGTTCGATCGATACGCCACCTTTCAGCCTCGCGAGACTCCGATAGCTGAAGTTGCCTACGAACAGTTGGGAGCGATCGAAGGCCAGGGGGAGGTAGATCGCGGGATCGCTCGCGAACAACCCGAGGCTCGCGGGGAAGACCCCCACGATCTCGCGCTCGACGCCGTCGACCGTGATCCTCTCGCCGACGACCGCCTGCCCGCCGTACCGCGATTGCCAGTAGGCGTGACTCAGCATGGCCGTCTGCGGCGCGCCCTCCCAATCTTCCTCGGGGGTGAAGCGTCGACCCCGGATCGGATCCACGGCCAAAGCGCGCAACACGCCGGACGTGACGAACGTGGCGGGGACGCGTGAGGGCCCCTGGATCTCGCGTACCGTGACTTCGCTCTCGGCCCACAGCCCGATGCCCTCGTGGAGCTCCGATTGCTCGTCGTACACGAGGTTCACCACGGGCGATTGCGGCATCCGCTCTTCGCCGATCCCGGGCGCGCTCGTCCACACCGAGACCAGCCGGTCGGCATCGTAGAAGGGCAGCGGTTTGAGAAGCACGCCGTTGATGACGCTGAAGATCGACGTGTTCGCGCCGATCCCGATCGCGAGGGTGATGAGGACGACGGCGCTGAAGCCCGGCGTCCGACGCATCCGTCGCGCCGACAATCGGACGTTGCGAAGCGCATCGGCCGCGCCACCCCACCGCGTCCCGCGGTCCCGCAGATAGGTCTCGACGGCCTCGACCCCGCGATCCGCTCTCACCGCCCGCGAGTGTCCCCGCTCGGTCTGAATCCTGCCCGCCAGCGCGCGCCAGTCCTGGATCTGCTCCTCGACCCGCCGCTGCGCCTCTGCTTCGGTGGCGCCCTCGCCGATCGCTTCGAGATAGACATCCTCGAGTTGAGCCGCGATGTCCTCGACCGCCTCTTCCGCGCGCCCGGGCTCGAGATCGGGGAGCGGCAACCGCGCGCGGACGTACGCCCTCCAATCAGGCATGAAGGGGCTCTACGAGGAGGTTCACGGCGCGCTGGTACTCCCGCCACGTGCGTCGTTGGGCCTCGAGTGCAGCCTCGCCCTTCTTGGTCAGCCGATAGTACCGACGTCGGCGCTCCCCCTGTCGTTCGACCCACCGCCCCTTGATCCACC
>JAKSCH010000175.1 GCA_022360695.1 Gemmatimonadota bacterium | reverse complement strand
CGGGCCGCGACGGCTCGCCCGGCCCGCTCCGCTCACAGCCCGGCCCTCGCGCTCACAGCGCCGTCTCTCACGTTCACAGCGCGGCCTCCATCGCGCGAAACAGCACATCGTCGGGAATGTGTGTCTCGCGTCTCCAGCGCGCGCTCGACGTCCATGCGTTCGGATCGGCGCCACACAACCGGTTGCGTCGCGCGATGACGTCGACAGGTCGGTCGCCGACCCCGGGCCGCGTCCGAGGTGCCCCGGAGCAATGCATCGTCCCTTCCGGGTCCACGAACGCGACCTTGCTCGGTCCCATCCACTCGATGTTCCACTCACCTTCGTGCACGAGTCGGTGGTGGAAGCGACACAGGAGAACGGTGTTCGCGAGGCTCGTCTCGCCACCATCGGCCCAGTGGACGACATGGTGCGCCTCCGTGAAGCGCAGCCCACACCCCGGGAACCGACAGCCTCGATCTCGAGCCGCGAGCGCCCGGCGAAGCGCCGGCGAAATCGTCCGAGTCCGGCGCCCTACGGAAAGCGCCGGTCGAATACGGTGTTCGCGTACCGGCGGCGCCTTCGTGTTTCCAGCGGCCCTCGTCGAGCCCGTACCCTTCCGGTTGCGTGCGTCTGGTGTCTGCTCGGCGTCTGGTGACCGCCCCGCGTCTCGTGAACGCCCGTCACCCGCGAGATCACCCGAGATTCGGACGACACTCGCGTCGCAGGAGAGCCGCCGAGACGTTTCAGCTGAAACGCGCGTCCCGTCCTCGAGCTCGGAACGCCCCGGCTCCCCCGATTCCGAAAGCGTCTCCTGGTCGACGTACAGAACGACCTGATAGCGGTCGGCTCGCGTACCGCTCGTGGCGCGCGCCGCCTCGTTGGCATCGGAGCGATCCCCACGACCGCCGACGAGCGAGCGCTCCGCCACGATACCGATCGCGTCCGCTCGACGCCGCGCGGCCTCACGCGACGTATCCGCAGCCGGATCTTGGACTCCATCTCGACGAAACAACGCATCGCCCGCGGCTTCCACCGCACGCATGAGGACGGCCCCGGTTTCCGGCTCGAGGAGTCCCTGCACGACGTACATGCCCTCGTCGTCGGGAAAGACCGAGAACGTCCGCGAGAGATGCCGCTCACGCTCGATATCGGCTTCGTCGCGCCGGCTACCGCGCTTCCACGCGTGTACCAAGCGCTCGAGCTGGGCGGTCGTGCACCCGACAGCCAACTCGAGCAGGTCCTCTTCGGTCGAGCGCTTCGCGACACGCGTCAAGGCGCGCGCCTGCGAGAAGGAAAGCTCACCTCGAGCCATCGCCGCGCTCGACAACGGGAGATCTTCCAGCGCACGGGCTACCCGGACGTGCTCACGCGCGGTCCCGAGGTCGAGGCCCGCTCGATAGGCGAGCCAATGGGCGCAGCTTCGATGACCCGCCGGCTCCCAGCCTCGCCAGCGATCGAAGCGCGCGATGAGCGCGAGCAGTCGTGCCGTGGCCGCGTGGATGTGCGCTGCAAGCGTCGCAATCTCGTCTCCGAGATTCTCCAGCGTATCGACATCGGTCCCGGATTCGGTCTCATCGTGTGCGTGGCTATCCGCCGGCGAGGCAAAGCCCATGACATCCTCCTACGGTTGAGTGGCTCGGCCACCGTAGGGTACGCGAGGATATCAACGGGCCATGAACGCGGCCGCATCGTACCGAAACACGTTAGGCTAGGCGTTGTGAGCAGCTTGCGCCCCGTGGACCCGCTTGGGGTAGATGGGGTTAGCGACGCTCACGCCGCGCGGGGCAAGGCGTTCGACCCGGTGCCCAGCGTGGGAGGGATGCGGGCTCGGACGGCCCCGCCGCGGAGGCACGGGGTTCGCCCGCACCTTCCGCGTCGGGGTCTAGCCGGAACCCGGCGAGTCCTACGGAGCCCGCGACACCCGGCGAAACCGTTCGAGCGCCAACTCGACCTCGCCACTCGGCCCGTTGATCGCGAAGCAGTAGAAGCGTCCGTCGCCGCCGGTCCCCCGGAGGTTCTCGAGACTGCACCCACGCGAGCCGTGCGCGGAATTGAAGGAAGACGGGTTCGCGCCCCCGCCCATCCGATCGTGGTGCCCGACCAGCGCGCTGCCTTCCCCGCTCGACGTCCAGTTGCCGCACGTCGTGTCGCCGTCGGCGTCCGACGCCATCCCCTCCATCGTGGATCCCGTGAGGATGTCGTGCTGGTTCGGGCTGTCGCCGCGCCCGTTCACCTGCTCGCCCGTCTCGGTGAGGATCGTCCCCTTGGTCATGTTGGGACCGTTGCTGTGCAGGTGCTCGACATCGCGCGCTACCAAGGTCCCCGCGTGGTTGTACCACGGTCCATCGCCGATCCGGTCGCGCGCGTTGACCCCGCCCGAGCCGGTCGTGCTCAGATAGGCGTGCCAGGTCAGATCGCCGGCGCCCGCCGCCTCCGCGAGCGTCTGGCAGAACGCATCGGCGCCCTCGAGACCACCCAGATCGGCGCCGTTGCCCGGGTTCGAGCTCGTGATGAAGAACGTCATCGGGTTGTCCTGCGCCGCCGCGGGGGTCACCGCGACCAGCGCGAGTCCTGCGAGGGTTAGGGGGGTGAGTAAGCGCTGCATGTGTCGACTCCTGTTCTTCGTCTTCGCCCCTGGCTTCACCACCGAGCCACGGCTGTCGCTTGTCGGGTCTCGGCGTCCTGTTGGTCGGGCCTCGGCGTCACGGGCCGGGCCTCGGCGTCCTGACGGCTGCGTCACCGACTACGGGCTCTCGGCCCGACGCTTCATGTACTTCCTCATCTGTCGGGGTCCCACCTCGGCGCCGTAGAGATCGCCGTACGCATCGACCGCGATGCCCTCGGCTCCGCTCGTCCCGGAGTTGTCCTGGTCGGGCTCGGGGTCGGGGATGAACGACGTCACCCAGCCGGTGCGCGCGTCTCCGATGTAGATGCCTCGCAGCCACCCCTTGTTGCGTCGGGCGTTCGACTCGGAGTCGGTGGCGTAGAGGACGTCGTCCTCGTCGATGAAGAGCCCGCTCGGTCGTCCGAACTGGTGCCAGGTCTCGAGGTGCTCGCCGTCCTGCGTGAAGATCTGGATGCG
>JAKSCH010000485.1 GCA_022360695.1 Gemmatimonadota bacterium | reverse complement strand
TGGTGCTGCCCGAGCGCGACGACTTCCCGTACACGGTGCGGGTCGTGTCCGAGGTGCTCGAGTCGAACGGCTCGTCGTCGATGGCGACGATCTGCGGCGGCACCCTCGCACTCACGCACGCCGGCGTCCCGCTGAAGGCGCCCGTCGCGGGCATCACGATGGGCCTGATCGAGGACGGCGACCGCCGCGCGATCCTCTCCGACATCCTCGGCGACGAGGACCACCTGGGCGACATGGACTTCAAGGTCGCCGGGACGTAGAAGGGCATCACGGCGCTGCAGATGGACATCAAGATCGAGAGCGTGGACTGGAAGGTCATGGAGGACGCCATGGCCCAGGCCCGGGAGGGCCGGCTCCACATCCTCGAGGCCATGCGCCGCGACACCGCGGACCAGCTCCCGGGCTTCTCGGCGCGTTCCGAGATGTCCGAGTGGGCGCCCCGCATGACCGTGATCAAGATCAAGCCCGACCGCATCCGCGACGTCATCGGGCCCGGCGGGCGCGTCATCCGCGGCATCCAGGAGATGTCGGGCGCGAAGGTCGAGGTGGACGACAGCGGCTCCGTCAGCATCTTCGCGCCGGACCGCGCCGCCCTCGAGCGCGCGCAGTCGATGGTCGAGGAGCTGACCCAGGAGGCCGAGATCGATCGCCTCTACTCGGGCAAGGTCAAGCGGATCACCGACTTCGGTGCGTTCGTCGAGATCTTCCCCGGGACGGACGGTCTCGTGCACATCAGCCACCTGGCCGAGGCGCGCGTCGAGCGCGTCGAGGACGTGGTCGCCGAGGGCGACGAGGTGCTGGTCAAGTGCATCGACATCGACCCGAGCGGCCGCATCCGGCTCTCCCGCAAGGAGGCCCTGGCCGACGCGGTCGGCGCCGAGTAGGCAGGGCAGGGCGGCCCCATGGGCGATCCGGTGCGCGTCCGCGTGACCCGGTTGCCCGGGGCCGCCGGCCTCCCGCTGCCCGAGTACGCGACCGCGGGCGCCGCGGGGCTCGACCTGCGGGCCGCCGTCGAGAAGCCGCTGCGCGTGGCGCCCGGCGAACGCCGTCTCGTGCCGACCGGGCTTCGCATCGCCGTGCCCGAGGGCTACGAGGCCCAGGTGCGGCCGCGCAGCGGCCTCGCCCTGCGCCACGGGATCGTGCTTCCCAACGCCCCTGGTACCATAGACGCCGACTACCGGGGCGAGGTGGCGGTCATCCTCTGCAACACGGGGGATGAGACGTTCGAGATCGCGCGGGGCGACCGCATCGCGCAGCTCGTGCTGTCCCCCGTCGCGCGCCTCGAGTGGGACGAGACGACCGAGCTGCCCGAGAGCCGGCGCGGCGAGGGGGGCTTCGGATCGACGGGGGAGGCATGACGGCGGTCAGCCGACGGACGGGAGCGCCTTGAGCGACGGTCTGCCGACGGACGCGGGGACGCCCGCGGCGGCGAGGGAGCCGATCCACCCCCAGCCGCCCACGCCCGTCGACGCGCCCCGCGAGCGGAGCAACCTCGCGCTGCGGCTCGTGACCGCCGCGCTGCTCATTCCGCCGGTCACGTACGGGATCTTCGCGGACCCCCTGTGGGTCCTCGGGATCGTCGTGATCTTCATCCTGATCGGCGTGACGGAGTTCTACCAGCTGATCGAGGCCAAGGGGGTCGAGCCCCTGCGGAGCTTCGGTACGGCGGCGGCCGTCACCATCCCGTTCGTCGTCTACTGGGGCGGCGAGTCGGCGGCGACCATCCTGCTCTCGATGGTGCTCCTCGGCGTGATGGTCGCGCAGCTCCGCACGGCGCGGATCACCGACTCGCTCGCGAGCATTTCCGGCACCTTCTTCGGCGTGTTCTACGTCGGCTGGCTGCTCTCGCACGCCATCGCCCTGCGCAATTTCCAGCCGATCATCGAGAGCCGCTTCGGAGCGGCCTACGCGGCCGGGATCCATCCCGACGCCGGCGCCTTCTACCTGTTCCTCGTCATCTCGATCGTGATCGGCGGCGACGTCGGCGCCTACTTCGGCGGCCGCTTCTACGGCAAGCGCAAGCTCGCGCCGACGATCAGCCCGAACAAGACGGTGGAGGGCGCGATCGGCGCCGTCATCGCCGGGGTCCTGATCGGCGCGGGCTTCAAGCTCGGCTTCGACATCTGGGCTCCGCAGCTCTCGGCCTCGCTCGGCTGGCTGACGTACTTCCTGCTGGCGCCCGTGCTCGCGGTCGTGGGGATCGTGGGCGACCTCGTGGAGTCGCTCCTCAAGCGGGATGCGCAGGTCAAGGACACCGGCACGCTGCTCCCCGGCACCGGGGGCATCCTCGACCGCATCGACTCGAATCTGCTCGGGATTCCCGTGATGTACTACCTGCTGCTCGCGATCACCGTGATCTCGGGCGGCCCGGCGGAAGCCATCGCCGGCCCGGCTCGCTAGGTTCCCGCCTTGTCCCACGAAGCGCCCCCGTTCGATCCCCAGGAGCTCGCCGAGGCCGCGCGCCTGCGCGAGGCCGAGCGCGTGAAGGACGAGTGCGGGATCGTCGGCGTCCACGGCCACTCCGAGGCGAGCAACATCGCCTACCTGGCCCTCTATGCGCTCCAGCACCGCGGCCAGGAGAGCGCCGGCATCTGCTCGACGCAGGGCGGCGAGCAGTTCGTGCACCGGGCGATGGGCCTGGTCTCGGACGTCTTCAACGAGAAGATCCTCGGGCGGCTGCCCGGCCGGCACGCCATCGGCCACGTGCGCTACTCGACGACGGGCGAGAGCCTGCTGCGCAACGCCCAGCCCTTCTGCGCCAACACCGACGGCGGCCCCGTGGCGCTCGCCCACAACGGCAACCTCGTGAACGCCGGCGCCGTGCGCCGCGAGCTCGAGGGCCGGGGCGCGATCTTCAGCACGACCTCCGACAGCGAGGTCATCGTCCACCTGCTCGCGCGCTCGCGGGAGGCGACCCTCGAGGAGCGCCTGGTCGACGCCCTCTCGCGGCTGAAGGGCGCCTTCAGCCTGGTCATGCTCACCCACGACGCGCTCGTCGCGGTGCGCGACGCCCACGGGTTCCGGCCGCTGGTGCTCGGCCGCCTGGACGGCGCCTGGGTCGCCGCCAGCGAGACCTGCGCGCTGGACCTGATCGGGGCGACCGTCGAGCGCCACCTCGAGCCGGGCGAGGTCGTCGTCGTGCGCCGGGGCCGGCTGCGCTCGTTCCGCCCCTTCCCGCGGCCCGCGCGCGAGGCGTTCTGCATCTTCGAGTACATCTACTTCGCGCGGCCCGACTCGAACCTGCCGGGCTCGAACGTCTACAACTTCCGCAAGGAGCTCGGCCGCATGCTCGCGCGGGAGCATCCGGTCGAAGCGGACATGGTCGTCCCGCTCCTCGACTCCGGGAGCGTCGCCGCCCTCGGCTACGCCGAGGAGTCGGACATCCCCTACGAGACGGCGATCATCCGCAACCACTTCGTCGGGCGGACCTTCATCGAGCCGGCGCAGTCGATCCGGAACTTCGGGGTGAAGATCAAGCACAACCCGATCCGGGGAATCCTCGACGGCAAGCGGGTCGTGCTCGTCGACGACTCGATCGTGCGCGGGACGAGCACGCTCAAGATCTCGAACATGATGCGCGCCGCCGGCGCCCGCGAGATCCACGTGCGCATCTCGGCGCCGCCGACCATCCGGCCGTGCCACTACGGCATCGACATGCCCACGAAGGGCGAGCTCCTCGCCGCCACCCACGACCTCGACGAGATCCGCGTGGCGATCGGCGCCGACACGCTCGGCTACCTGACCCTCGAGGGCCTGCGCGGGCTCGGCCAGGAGCTCAAGCACGGCCACTGCGACGCCTGCTTCTCCGACGACTACCCCGTGCCGATCCTGGACGAGGCCCGGGCGCCGCAGCTCTCGCTGTTCCGCCCCATCGACGAGGACGGAGAGCCCACGGCGTGAGCGCGGCCGGACGCTTCAGCCTCGAGGAGCTCACCCGGGCGGTCGAGACGGGATCGGTCGACACCGTCATCACGGCCTTCCCCGACCTCTACGGCCGGCTCGTGGGCAAGCGCATCACGGGCCACTTCTTCCTGGAGTCCGTGGCGAACGGCGGGATGCACGTCTGCGACTACCTGCTCGCGTGCGACATGGAGATGGACCCGACGCCCGGCTACGCGTTCACGAGCTGGGAGACCGGCTACGGCGACCTCCACGCGGTGCCCGACCTCGGCACCCTGCGCAAGGTCGCCTGGCAGGACAACACGGCGCTGGTCCTGTGCGACTGCGAGACCGAGGCCGGCGACGCGGTCGCCGTCGCGCCGCGCAGCATCCTGAAGCGTCAGCTCGAGCGCGCCGAGATCGAGGGACAGCGTCCGCCGGTGATCGCAGTCGTCGTCCCACTGCGCGGCACCGGGCGAGGCGGCCGCTGCGCCGACGATGAGCGCGGCCGGGAGCGTCTTCCGGAACATCGAGATCATGATCGGGTCTCCGGGTCGGGGGTCGAGACGGTACGTCGTCTTCGAGACTCTGATGGTGCGGATGCGGCGAGGGTTGCAAACGCGACGAAGTGCGTGGGCAGCCGTCCGGCGAGGCGGCCGCGCCGGTGTCGCGCGTCGGCGGCCGGTCGGTCAGACTCGGACGACCGCTCCCGCCATGGTGTACCCGCCCCCGATCGCGGTCAGCACGTAGGTCGCGGGCTCAGGCACCGGACCGTGCTTCCCGCGCACCACTTCATCGAAGGCGACGGCCACCGTCGATGCCGACATGTTGCCGTACCGCTCGATGTTGTGGATGACGTGACCGCTCTCGAGATCGAGGTGCTTCTCGAGACCCTTCGTGATCCGGAGGTTCGCCTGGTGCGGAATCACGAAGTCGACGTCCCGCCAGGAGAGCGACGCCGTCTCGAGCGCCCGCTCGCCGACCTCGGCCATCTTCGTGATCGCGTTTCGGAGAATCCGTGGCCCGCCGTGCATGTGGAGGACGGGAAACGGCTCGTCCTCCTCTTCCCAGCCCTGCCCCACCATGTACAGCGGCGCGCGTGAGAACTCGCTGGCCATGACCGGTCGCCCGAGCAGCCCCGTGTCGCCCTCGGAGCGCTCGAGGACGACCGCGCCGGCGCCGTCGCCGAACACGACCGCCGTGCGGACATCCGTGTAGTCGACCGCGCGTGTGAGCGCGTCGCCCGACACGACGAGGACCCGCTCGGCCATCCCGCTCACGATCGATGACCAGCCGGCTCCGATGGCATGAACGAACCCGGCGCACGCCGCGTTGAGCACGTAGCCGCCCAGCTGCGGGGCACCGATCCGCTCCGCGACGGTGCAGGCGACGTTGGGCACTTCGTCGGCACCGGTCAGCGAAGCGGCGAAGATGAGGTCGAGCTCGGACGCCTCCATACCGGCGGCCTCCAACGCCCGCTGGCCGGCCCGCGCGCACATGTCCTCGGTCGTCAGCCCGGACTCGGGCGTCAGGTACCGTCGCTCCTTGATCCCGGTGACCTGCCGGGCCCAGCGGTCGAAGACTTCGTGCTCGGACAACGCGTCGGCTCCCTCGACGGATCGGAGGCTTCCGCGGGCCTGCTCGACATCGAAGTCGTCCCGTAGCGTGCCCATCTCGTAGAGCGCGAAGTTGTCTATGCTATCGGCCGGCAGGAAGCTCCCCGTGCCGGCGATCGCGGCCGTGGTTCGATCGGACAAGGCCCCCTCCTCCCCTCGTGGCGAGCGAGAGTATAGGGGTGGAGTGACCCCGGGAACCAGTCGAGTGCGGGGCCCCTAGAGGATGGGAGGGATGCTTCGTCCCCGCCCCCCGGCGGTGGAGGGGACGTCGCGGAAACGCTCGTCCACGCTCGGCGGGACGTCGGTTCCGCCGGGGCGGATACCGGCGCGCACCGAGCTGGCGGCGTCGCGAGGCGTGCTCCCTTCGCGCACGAGTCGGCGTACGGTCGCAGGCAGCCCGAGCGTCTCGTGGCCGCTCAAGCCGCTCGTGGCGGCGGCGCGCACCATGTCCTCCGCGACATCCGGATCGACCCCGACATGGATGAGATCCTCGATGGCGACGATCATCATGGGGAACTCCTCCGGCCGTTCCCGGTGAAGCTCGACGAGCAACGCGCGATCGATACCGTGACGCAGCGCGTCGGCCGTCTTCTCGAGCGTCTCGGCGTCTTGATCCGGCCACACGACCGTCGCGGCGGCGCGTAGCTCACGCTCGAGGGTGGTCACCGCGGCGAGCACGGCGTCGGCGGGCATCCGTTTCGCCGTCCCTTCGAGCGCCTTTTCGACCAGCAACCGGCGAGGCAGCTCGTTGTCGACGCCGCGCTGGATGACCGCCGCGATCCGCGCGGCGTCGACCTCCCCGTACGCGGCGCGCACGCGCGCCAGGTCGTCCGTCTGAGCGGCGAGCGCCGTCGACGAAAGCCCCAGGGCGACGATCGATGCGGTGAAGAATCCTCGGCGAACCATGTCCCTACTCCGAACTCCGACGTCAACGCCTAGGGAGCGAGCGAGCCCGCTCCGGCTCCACCGGTGATGGCGATGACGGCGTTCCGATTGCCGAACCCGTCTTCCGTGTATCGCTCGGCGAGCGGGTCGGTCACCCACTGCTGCCCGTCTACGAGGAACATGTACTTGTGGACGCCCGGAGCCAACCTCACCCGACCGGCCCAGATCCCATCGCCGTCCGGATCCGCGAGCCCGATGTCCGGCGACCAGTCGTTGAAGTCGCCTGCCACCGCGACCGACTGCGCCTCGGGCGCCTCCAGCACGAACTGGACATACACCGCTTCCTCGCCGACCAGCGCGGTGGCGGCGCCGGCCGGCTCAGCCGGGAGGACCGCGTCGTTCGGCAGCAGGAAGAACGTCGCGATCGCCGCCGCGGCGGCGAGGCCGATGAGCGGTCGAATCCGAAGCGACTGCGGGTTCACCCACCAGTCGATCAGCCGTGACCACGGCGCCTTCCGCTCGGCCCGGACCGAGTCCATGACCATCGACTCGAGCCCGACCGGCGCCTCGGACGCGCCGGACTCGCGGACATCCGTCAGGAACGCATCCCACGCCTCCGCCTCGCCCTTGAGCTCGGCCGAGAGCTCGTTCGGCTCGAGCTCCCCGTCCAGGTATCTGTTCAGTTCCTTATTCATGGCGATAACTCGCTAACAACGCCTGCAACTGATCGCGCGCCCGGTGGACACGCATCTTCAACGCCGAGACGGAGACGTTCATCTTCTCCGCCATCTCCTCGTATGACCAACCCTCCACGTGCTTGAGCACGAACGCTTCGCGCTGCTCATCGCTCAGCGACTGGAGGGCCCGGTAGATCTCCTCTCGAACCTCCGCACGTTCCGCCCCTTCCTCGGGAAGACCCCGCGTCGCGCGAATGGGTCCCACCGCATCCAACGACACCTCGCGCTTCGCGCGACCCTTGAGCTGGTCTTTGCACAGGTTCACCGCGATCCTGAACAGCCAGCCCCCTACGCGCTCCGGATCGCGGCAGCGATCTAGGCTCCGAAACCCCTTGATGAACGCCTGCTGGACCACGTCCGCCGCGTCGTCGGGCCTGCCGGTCATCCGCTCGGCGTACCGGTACAAAACGTCCTTGTACCGCCGCACGAGGACCGCATAAGCCTCCTGGTCGCCGGCGAGAACGGCGCGGACTATGTCCGCATCGTCCGGTTCATCGCTCCGGACGCGGCCTTCCGGGCCGATCCGGGGGATCTCTTCTTCGCGAATAAGACGACCTCTAGGGGCTTGGGGTCACTCCACCGTCCAATTTTAGCGGAAGCCCCTGGCCACGACTACCTTGGCCCCGTGAACTTCGACCGTATCGACGCGCTGGAAGACCTCCCGACCCCGGCCCTCCTCCTCGATCTCGACGCCCTGGAGGTCAACATCCGGGCGATGCAGGATCGGGCCGACCGTCTCGGCGTGCGTCTGCGCCCCCACCTCAAGACACACAAATGCCTCGACGTAGCCCGGTTGCAGCGATCCGCGGGCGCCGCCGCGTTCACGGTCTCGACGCTCGAGGAAGCCCGGGCCTTCTCGGCGGCGGGCTTCACGGACCTGCTCTGGGCGTTTCCGGTGAGCCCGTCCCGGATTCCCGAGGTCGTCGAGCTGGCTCGAGACATCGAGCTCGGGATCGCGGTCGACTCGGCGACCGCGGTCGACGCTCTGGCGCGGGAGGGAGCCCCGCTCTCGGTCTGGCTCGAGGTGGACTCCGGGTACGGGCGGACGGGCGTGCCAGCCCGAGCCGATGAGCTCCTCTCGCTGGCGGAGCGACTCGATGCGCACCCCGCGCTGCGCCTCCGCGGGTGCTTCACGCACGCCGGTCATACGTACCACGCGGCGGACGCCGACGAGATCCTCGCGATCGCCGAGGAGGAGCGGCGAGCGATGGTCGAGGTCGGCGAGCGGATCCATGCCCGCGGGATCGACCCCGGGACGCTCTCGGTGGGCTCCACCCCCGGTATGTCGCTCGTGGAAGACCTGAGCGGGATCGACGAGGCGAGACCGGGCAACTACGCCGTCTACGACTATACCCAGCTCCGGCTCGGCGCATGCGAGCTCGATCGCTGCGCCGTGAGCGTGCTCTCGACCGTCGTCTCGGCACCGGTCGGGCGAAACGACTGCGTCGCGGATTGCGGCGCCCTCACGCTGTCGAAGGACGTCGGCCTCGACGAGCCGTCGCATTTCGGTCGGCTGTACGCGGACCTCGAGGGCCGATCGTTGTCCGAGAGCCGCGTGACTTCCGTGAGCCAGGAGCACGGAAGGATCTCGGCGCCCCGCTCCGTCGGCGAGAAGCTCCGGATCCTCCCCAACCACGCCTGTCTCACCGTGGCCCAATTCGACCATTTCACCGTCGTCCGGGGGGCGGACGTGGTCGATCGTTGGAAGATCCAGCGTTCGAGGGGTCCCGAAACGCGCCTCTGAGCGGGACCCGGACGCCGCGCTAACCGTTTGTCAGAAGGAAAGATGCGCGGTCTCGAGGTCAGCGGCCGCGCATGGTCTGGTACTTGCCGCCCGAAGAACATCGGAGAAGACCGGACTTTCTCGGGGTTGGCGTCCCTCGCCGGCAGTGGGGGCAAACGCGGATCCACGGAAGATGAGCGGGACCCGAAAATCGGAGTGGGTGTTGCCGGTCGCCGCGGGCGTCACGCTCGTCGGTGCCGTCGCGTCCGCCCCCCTCGTGGCCCTGGCCGCGGCGGCTCTCGCGGCCGTGGCCAGCGCCCGTTCGCGCGGCCTCTCGACGGGCTCCGAGGCCTTCGCGGGATCCGGCTTCGACGCCGTGTCGCTCGGAGCCGAGCTGGCGAAACCCCTCATGGTACGTGGGTTCGGTGGCCGCGACGCTCTATCGCCCGCCTCCCCTTCGGGAAAGGACGACGACTCGGACGGTTCGGGGTCGGACGGCGAGAACGGTCGCGACCCCGAGCGGGGATCGCGCTCCTACCACGAGTTCGCCGCGGGGCTCGAAGGGGACGATCAAGAGATTTCGTTCCTCCCGCCGTACGCGTCGGACACGGCCGATGGCGCCGTAGGCGAGGCGACGGCCGGAGACACCGACCCGAAGGACGAATCGCCCCTGGTCGCCGACCTACAGGACGTCGAAACGGATCCCGGCAAGATGCCCGTGCCTCGGCGTTTTGCACTCGGGACGGTCGCCATCATCCGTAGATTGCTCGAACCGCCCGATGTGGAGCGGATCCTGATCGAACAGCGGCGCTATCCGCGTCTCCGGTTTGGAGATGTGGCGGTCCAGCTCGATCTGCTCTCGGAAGCGGAAGTTCAGGAGCTTCTGGTCGCGCAGGAGCAGGGGATCTTCTCCGACGAGGAGATCTCCGACGCGCGGCGTCGGCTCACCACCTACCACACCGACGGTTAGACGGCTCGGCGCGCGAGCCTCTCTGCGACAAACCGAGAAGACGCGGTCACGCAAGCCACGGTCGCGTCGTCCGCGCTCCGTTCGGCGACGGCCGCCGCACCTAGCCCGCCCCCCGCGCCACGCGCCGACGCGCGATCCGGTATGGGAAGAAGCCCGCCACCGCCGTCACGGTGATGGTGATCGCGAACGCCGACAGAAGCTCGATACCCGTCGGGTCGCGCGTCTCGCGCCACGGCAAGCCGCTGTATACGTAGCCCCGCATCGCCCAGAACTGACCCGCGATCACGGCGGCCAGGCTCAACAGGGAGGTGAGCATGAACAGCATCCCACCGAGCGATGTCGGGATCTGCGCCGCGTTCGCCGTCTCGAAACGAGGCATCGTGACGCCCCACGCCAGGGCCTGGGCGACCAACGCCAACGTGAGCGCGATGATGCTCACCACCGACAGCGTCATGACCATCGGCGCCACGCCGAGGATCCAGTTGGTCAGCACGGTCAGCGCGAGCGCGAGCACGAGGATCGGGACCGCGCCCGACCAGTACTTCGACCACACGAATGTCGCCGGATCGAGTGGAGAGGACCGAAGCAGCCATAGGGTACGCCCTTCCAGGCTGTAGGCCGGAAAGACGAACCGGGCGGCGACGGCCGCGAGGATGAATCCGGCGAGCGCGAGGTTCAGAAACACGACCATCGCGACCAGAAAGCGACTCAGCGTCTCGCTCGTCTGCACGGGGAGCACGCGGATGTTGTAGACGTACACGAACAACAGGACCCCGAGCACGAGAAGCTGCGACCACTGTGTCGCGTCGCGGAAGAAGATGCGCGCGTCTTTGAGCACGAGCTCACGCCGCGCGAGTCCCAGCGGCCGGAGCATCGCGCCGAACAGACGCCATAGTCGATCGCCGCGCTGTCCCGATTCCGTCCCCTCCTGCGCTCGCGTGTAGCACTGCTCGTACAACCACCGGTGGAGCCCGGCCCCGAGCGCGACCAGCGCCGCGGCCGTAGACCACGACAACCAAAGCCAGAACGGATCGAACGCGCCGTCCAGGTAGCCCGTCAGCGATTGCGCCAACCACTCCGATGGCAACCACAGCGACGATGGCCCGCGTAGCAGCGCCAGGAAGTCTACGAGGTTACGGAACCCTTCCGGATTCACGAGCCGCTCGGGACGGAGCACCCGTAACCCGACGACCAACAGCGCGCCGGCGATCACCGATACGAAAGCGAGGATGTCGCGCGTGCGCCGCGCCGGGAACACGCGGACGAGCACGAGCGTGATCGCGCTCCCGATCGCCGCGGGGATGATCAGATATGGAACCAGCGTGACGACGGCGATGAGATAGAAGAAGGCGTCCCCGCCGTACACCGACTGATAGACCGCCACGACCGGTGCGAGCATGAGGAGCACCATCCACGATGAGCTCCCCAGCGTTTCGAGCAGTCGCGCCCCGTACACGCCGAGCCAATCGACGGGTGCCTCGTGGACGAGTCCCAGATCCTTGGCCAGAAAGAACGACGACAGCGCCGCGATGAGGTTCGAGAGCAGGAGGATGCCGAGAAACAGCAGCAGCGCGAGCCCCAGGAGCTTCGAGGCGAGGAGCGGCCCCACGTCGGGCACCTCGCGCAGGGCCGAGAGAAGCCGGGTGCCGACGATGAACAGAAACACGAAGGCGAGCAGCGCCGACCCCGCGAGCAGCGGGATCCGCGATCCGATCGTGCGTCCTTTCGCGCTTCGACCCAGCGCGCTCAGCAGCTTTGGCCGCAGAAGGACGAGGATCGCCCGACCCGCCGGGATCGGATCGGGGGCGGCGAACGAGCGGGCGTCGACGCTCACCGGTTCCTCACCCCGCCAGAACGCGCAGGAGCTCGGCCTGGGACTCACCCCCGGTGAGCCGCAGGAAGATCTCCTCGAGCCCCCGGTCGTCCGACTCGGCGGACGCTCGGAGCTCATCCATCGTGCCGTAGGCCACGATCCGACCCTCGTTGATCACCGCGAGCCGGTCGCAGAGTGCTTCGGCGAACTCCAAGGTGTGGGTGGAGATGAGCGCGGTACCGCCGCTGTCGGCGAACGCGCGAAGCAGATCCTTGAGCAGCTTGGCCGCTTTCGGATCGAGTCCCACCATCGGCTCGTCGATCACGAGCGCGCGCGGTCGGTGCACGAGCGCGGACGAGATGATCAGCTTCTGCCGCATCCCGTGGCTGTAGGTCTCGACCAGCTCGTCGCCCCAGCGATCCAGATCCCAGAGCTGAAGCAGCTCCAGGATGCGCTCCTCGATCTCCTCGCCCTCCTGACCGTAGAGCGCTGCGCAGAATCTCAGGAGCTCGCGACCGGTGAGCTTCTCGTACACGAACGGTCGGTCCGGTATGTAGCCGAGCCGGGCCTTCGCGCGGTACGGATCCTCCACGATGTCGAACCCGTCGACCAGAACCCGTCCGGCGTCCGGCCGAAGGATCCCCGCGATCATGCGCAGGCTCGAGGTCTTCCCCGCTCCGTTCGGACCGAGGAGTCCGAACAAACCTCCCTTCGGCACGTCGAGATCGATACCATCGACGGCGGTGAACGAGCCATACGTCTTCGTCAGCCCTTCCAATCGAATCATCGGTCGGTTCCGTCGTCCTCTTCTTCGTCCTCGGAGTCGGCCGCTCGAGCCTGTCCGGCGGGCAGGGTCACCCGTTCCGGCACTTCTTCCCCGAAGTAGGCGAACTCGAAGGCGGTGCGCTCGAGGCGGATCTCGCCGGGCACCTGGGCCGAGAACACCCGACCATCTTCATCGACCCAGGACCGCAGCGTGATGCCGGACATGTCGTGCTCGACGTGCCACGCCTCCACGGTGTCTTCGCGCGCCGTGATCCATCGGCCATCGACGGCGGTGACGCTGTCGGGGAACGTCCGCGTGCGACGCTCGAGCACGGTCATGTGCATCGTCCGGTGCGTTCCGGTGAGCGGGTCGTAGATGGGGAGCTCGAACTCGGCGCCCGGCTCCACCTCGCGCTCCGCGGCGAAGCGTAGCGTCCAGGCGGTGGCGACGACGATGGGCTCCGACAGGACGATCTCCTGGTGCCGGGCCGGACCGTCGCCGCGGATGCCGAGCTCGAGCACCGAGTCGCCATGCACTTCGCCCCGGACCTGGCGAATTCCCGGCACGCCCTCGGCCGCGACCTGGAAATCTTGCAGCGTGAAGGTCGGCCCGAGCGTGGCGTCGACCTGGAACCGCATCGGCTCGAACCCCGGGAGCAACGGCTCGCGGAGGACGAACCGGTCGCTCAACGTGAAGCCGGTCGCGTTCGGGAGCGTGTCGACGTCGGTCTGCGCCCAGCCGATCCGTCGCTCGCCGCGAAACACCGCGTAGTACGCCGTTCCCGGCGGTATCGTCCGGGCGGCCTCGGCGAGGAGGTCGGAGGCGGGGCGGAAATACAGGCGTTTGACGTGCCAGCCGAGGGTCGAAGCCCATACGAGCAGGATGGCGACCGTGTACAGAGCTCGTTTCGACATCGACGCGGACGACCACCGACTCGGGTAGCGGAAACGGGCGGCGCCGTGTCGACGCGCGACCAACCCCGGGCGCTAGTGCGTGAGCCGTGCCAACGCTTCGCGATAGGCCGGTTCCGTGTCCACGTCGATCGGGGCCGGGCCGGGGATGGCGAGCTCCCCATCGTCGGGCCCGTCGAGGTGGCTCCCGAGCCCGCGGTCGCCCGCGATGTCCGAGGCGGCGCGAAGCGCGCGATCGGACAGGACGACGGGGTGACCGACGCGGTCGTCGTATCGGGCCCGAAGCGATCGAAGCGGATCGGCTCGCCAGGCGTCGGCGACGCGCCGGACGACCTGTGGGTCGATCCCCGGCTCGTCGCCGAGGGTCACGACGAGCGCGGAACCGAGAGCGAGCGCCCAGCCCGCCGCCACGCGGATCGAGGTCGAGGCGCCGGTCGCCGCGTCGGGGTTCTCGAGGATCGTCACCGAGAGGCCTTCGAGGGCCCCTGCGATCGGGCCGGTCGCCGACTCGACGACCACCGCGACGGGTCGCACGCCGGATTCGAGCGCGTGGGTCACCGAGCGCCGGATGATCGGCTCGTCCGGGAACGGAAGGAGCAGCTTCGGAGTCCCGGGCATCCGCGTCGACGCGCCCGCCGCGAGCACGGCGAGGACGATGTCGGTGCCGGTCAGGGGGCCCGCCCCTCCGCGATCAGCTCCGCGAGGACAGACACCGCGATCTGCTCGGGCGTGCGAGCGCCGATGTCGAGACCGACGGGGCCGTGGATCCGATCACAGGTCGCTTCGTCGAGCCCGCCCTCGCGTAGCGCTGCCCGCCGTTGGCCCTGGGTCCGGCGGCCGCCGAGCAGACCGACGTACCCGGTGGGACCCGCGAGCGCCGCCTGTAGCGCCGGCAAGTCGATCTTGGCGTCGTGCGTGAGGACGACCACGCTGGTGCGGGCGTCGAGCTCGAGATCCGCCATCGCCTCGTCGGGCCACGCTTCGTGCACCTCCGCCTCCGGGAACCGCGCCGGATCGGCGAACGCCCCGCGCGGGTCCACCACGGCGACCTCGAACCCGGTCCGCGCCGCCATCGCGCTCAGCGCCTGCCCGATCGGCGTGGCGCCCACGATCACCAGCCGCGGGCGCCGGACGAACGACTCCACGAAGACGGCGGTGTCGGGATCGTCGGCGATGAGATCGACCACTCGCGCGTCGGACCGACCCATGAACTCGTGCACACCCGCGCGCGCGGCTCGATCCAGCTCATCGGACCCGAGCGTCCCCGTCGCTTCGGAGGCGACGAGGGCGAGCGCGCCCGAGCGCGTCCGAGCCCCGACACCCGTGACGAGCACCGCGGGGGTACCGGCGTCGAGCGCGGCGTCGAGCGCGACCCAGGCGGGGTGCGTCGGGTCGTGCAGATCGAGACGGATGTCGATCTCGCCGCCGCAGGAGAGCCCGACGTCCGCCGCCATCTCGTCCGTGATTCCGTAGGTCGTCGTGTCCGGGTCCGCCCCGGCGAGCAGTGCCGAGAGCCGCTCGTGCACGTCGCCTTCCACGCAACCGCTCGAGATCGAGCCGGCCCATTCGCCCCGCGAGGAGAGAGCGAAGCGCGCGCCCGGCGGCAGCGGCGCGGATCGACGCACGCCGATGAGCGTGGCGATCGCGACGCGATCCCCGCGCCGTTCCCAGCGGTCGAGCGACTCCCGTATGGCTCTGATGCTCATCCCATCCTCTGCGGCGGGGAGGTCAGCCGCCTCCGCGCGCGTCGCGCACCGCGTCGGTGAGCGCGGGGAGCACTTCGAAGACGTCCCCGACGAGACCGTAGTCCGCCACGTTGAAGATCGGAGCGTCCGCGTCCCGATTGATCGCAACGATGACCTTCGACGTACGCATCCCGGCCAGGTGCTGAATGGCGCCGCTCACACCGACCGCGAAGTAGAGGTTCGGCGAAACGGTTTTTCCGGTCTGCCCGACCTGCTCGGCATGGGGTCGCCAACCGGCGTCCACGACCGCGCGGCTCGCGCCGAGGGCGGCCTCATCGCCGAGCGCGTCCACCAGTCCCTCGAGCAAGTGCCAGTGCTCCGGCCCCTGCATCCCCCGGCCACCCGAAACGACGATGGTGGCCTCGCCCACGTCGAGCTGGTCGCGATCCCCCTGCTCGACGGCCGTGACGCGGACGCGGGCGTCACCCTCGTCGACATCGAGCGCGACGACGTCACCGCCCGCGCCGGCCTCGGGCGGCGCGAACACGTTGGCTCGGATGCTCAAGAGCGCCGGCGCGCCCGTGAAACGCAGCGTCGCGATCGCCTTGCCGGCGTACATCGGACGGCGGACGGTCACGACACCACCCTCGACCTCGGCCGAGATGACCTCGGTGGCGAGCCCGCGCCCGATCCGAGCGGCCACCCGCGGCCCGATGTCCTTGCCACCGGCCGTCGCGGGGAAGACGACGGCGCCGTAGTCCCCACCCTCGATCAGACGTGCGATCGCCGCGGCCGCGATGTCGGGCTGTGGGATCGCGAGCGCATCGCTCTCACCGGCGAACACCTTCGTCGCACCCCCGAGACCGGCCACGGCGACACCGGTGCCCGAGGGACCGAACGCGACGGCGTGGACCTCTCCCCCCAACCCCGCGGCGAGCTCACCGGCCGCTCCCAATACCTCGCGCGCCGCTTTCCCCGCGGACCCGTCCCGTACCTCCGCGTATCCGAGCACGTTCGGCATCAGAGCACCCCCGCTTCCTCGCGCAACGCCGCGATCAGATCGGGGACCGCCTCGGCTCCTTCACCCACGATTCGACCGGCGGCGGGGGCCGGTGGCAGGTCGAGCGACACGAGCTCGAAGGTCGCGTCGTCGAGGACGATGTCCTTCTCCTCCAGCGGCTTCTTCTTGGCCGCCATGATGCCCTTGAGACTCGGATATCGCGGCTCGTTCAACCCCTTCTGCGTCGAGACGACGGCGGGCAGCGAGAACTCGATCACCTCGTGACCGCCTTCTACCTCGCGACGCGCGGTGGCCCGTCCACCGTCGATCTCGAGACCGACGACGACCGTGGCGCACGGCAGACCGAGGAACTCGGCGACGAGCTGGGGCACCTGCATGTTGTCGTCGTCGATCGCCTGCTTGCCAAAGAGAACGAGGTCGTACGCGCGGCCCTCGATCTCGGAGGCGAGCGCGCGGGCGACCGCGATCGGGTCGTGCGATCCGTCGCACGTGAGGAGCACGCCCTCGTCCGCGCCCATCGCGAGCGCCTGGCGAACCGCTTCGGCGGTCTCCGATGGCCCGACGCTGATGGCGATCACGGTCCCTTCGCCGGCATCTTCCTTTCGGCGGATCGCTTCTTCGAGCGCGAACTCGTCGTACGGATTGACGACGAACTTGACGCCGTCGGGGTCGAGCGAGGCGCCGTCGGCGCCGATCTTCACGCGCGTGGCCGAATCCGGCACGCGCTTGATGCAAACGATGGTGTTCATCGTGGTGTTCTCGCCTCGTTGTCTTCAGGTGCGCCGGTCACACTCGGGGACCGGCGGGCAAGAGCTCAGCGGCTCTGGTAGGTCTCGATCTCATCGTTGCTCAGCGAGCACACGCGGAACGCGATGAGGTCGATCAAGTCATCGGTGACCGCCTTCTCGCGGCGGATCTTCTCGCGCTCGTCGTCCGAGCCACCGGTCGCCGTCCTCAACTCCACGAGCCGCGCCGCCAACCACTCCAGGAAGTCGTGCGCGACGTCCCGGTGCTCGCGATCCCGATCCGGCTCGCCGTTCGCGGCGCGGGGGAGAAACGCATCGACGAGCGTCAAGAGACCGGGGAAAACCATCTCGGTGAGCATATCCTCGCCCACCAGCTCCTCGTCGGTGATCTCTTCCCAGCTCAGCTCGTTCCAGTAGAGCTCGCACGCCTCCTCGAAGAGGTGCTTGCGGACATCGGGCGCCGAGGGTCGGAGGACGATGTCGCCCGGACCGAGACGACGGCCCACCGCTTTTCGTATCCCTCGGATGCGTTCGTGGACGAGCGTCTTCGCGGCCAGCGCCAGCTCGCCCGTGGGTAGCTCGGCGACCGCGGTCGTCGGGTGCGTTTCTTCAGTCATCGCGGCCGAAGATGCACCCGGTCGCGGACGGGAACAAGGAGCGGTGCGACCCTAGCGGAGCGATCCGTCCCGACCGCGCTCGAGCGCCTGGCGCGCCGCCTGGCGCTGGAGCCAGACGATGCGGGCGCGTTGGAGCGGGCTGAGGAACTCCGCCAACCGCCGCTGCTCGTCGATCGTCACCTGCGCCCGCCGTAGCTCGAGATCCAGGAGCTCGTCCATCACCGCGCCGATTCGATCTTCGTCGGCCGGTGTCTCCTGGATGAGCTGACCCAGCTCCAGTCGGCCCGCGCGGATCCGTGCGTTGATCCGCCTGCGTTGCGAGCGCGACTCCTGGAGCTCGCGCAGCAGCCGCTCGGTCGTCGTCCCATCGAGGTGGAGCGCCTCACCGACGCGTCGGGCGAACCGGTCGAGCAGCACCTGCCCCTGTGCGCCCATCTGACCGTTCTGAGCCCGTGCGTTCCCGTCCGCTTGGCCCACCGCGCGTGGCGTCCGCTGTTGGGCGCCACGCCGCGCCTGGGCCTCGAGGGGCGGACTCGACCCGACGGCGACCGCCAGCGCGAGCGCGCCGATCCCGAGCCCGCGCCGTCCCGAACGTCCGATTCGCACCCCCATTCAGTTCTCCTCCCACGGTGTCGCGAGATCGAAGGGATCGACATCGAGGTCCTCCCACGCCACCTCGCTCTCCAGTCCGAACGCCATCCGAACCGCGTTCGGCTCCACATCCAGCTCGGCCAGGTCTCGGCCCCAGCCCTCCAGGGCGAGCTCGGGACTCCAATCCGTCGCGGTCTCGCCGCGTTGGACCACCTGCCAAACCCCGATCCCGGTCAGCAGCAGCGCGATCGTGGCCGCCGCCCGCCAGGTCGCCGTCAGCCACCGCGGCCCCACGGTCGTCGGACCGCCGCTCGGCGCGACGAACGCGGGGCGACGCGGCGCTCCTCCGGCCGCTCGCCGCTTCTCGAAGCCGTGATAGACGCGCCGACGCTCGACATCGGACAGCGGGGCGGGATCCGAATCCTCGAGCGCGCGCAGGACCTCGACCTCGACGCGGCACGCCTCGCACTCTGCGAGATGTGCCTCGAGCTCGGCCGGATCGGCGACGCCGCCCCGAACGTAATCCGGCAGCGCGTCGACCGGGTGATCGTCTCGCAGGCCCGTTTCGCTCATCATCATCTCCCTGCTACCGCTCCGACGCCGCGTCGGGTCCGACGGGCTCGCCGGCCGCCGTCGCGCGGTCGCGTCCCGGGCCGTTCTCCGGCGTCGGGCCGGCGTCCATGAGCTGCGCCATGTGGGACCGGAGCTTCGTGATCCCATGGTGATAGCTCACGCGTGCCGAGCCCTCGCTCGTATCGAGCATCTCCGCGATCTCCTTGTACGACAACCCCTCCGTCGTCCGGAGCAACACCGCTTCGCGCTGTTGATCCGGCAACGTGTCCACGAACGCCAGGGCCCGAGCCGCCAGATCCGCGTCGGATACCGCTTCGGCGGCCCCCCGCGATCCGTCCGCCGGCTCCGCCACCGTGTCGAGCCCCACCTGCCGCGCGCGGGCGCGCTTCCGAGCCCACGACCGCGCTTCGTTGAGCGTGATCGACGCGATCCAGCTCCGAAAGCTCGAGTCCCCTCGGAACCGATCGATCGATCGCGAGGCCTTCACGTACGCTTCCTGAACCACGTCCAAGGCCGCATCTCGGTCGTTCACCACGCGATAGGCGAGGCGAAAAACCAGATCGACGTGGGCATCGTAAAGCTCCCGCCAGGCGCGCTCGTCGCCCAGCCGCGCTTGTTCGACAGCGGATCTTTCGTCTAGCATTCGGTACCGTACGAGACGTCATCGCGCTGCGCCCCCTTCGAGCCGCAACCGGCCGAGCATCCGAGGTCGACTCGAGGGTAGGACGTCGGGCGCGGCGTAGACGTTAATCGCCCTCGCGTCGGTGCAACGGCCGGCCCGGAGGGCGTGTTACCCAGTTGCAATGGCAACGTCCTTGGCGCAGAAAACGCGAACAGAGGCGCTTCCGACGGGGTATTCGAGCGAATCCCGCTCCGGCGCGCGAGATCCGGACCGAGGCGCCGACGAGCCCGGCTTGGTGGAAGCCGTCCAGGCCGGCGATGTCGGCTGCTTCACGACGCTGGTCAACCGCTACATGGAACCGGCGTACGCGGTGTCGCTGTCGATTCTCCGGCAGGAACAGGATGCGGAGGATGCGGTGCAGGCCGCATTCATCCGGTCGCTCGAGCGGATCGGGCAACTACGGCCCGGAAGTCGCTTCGGCCCCTGGTTCTATCGGGTGCTCCGGAGCACGTGCCTGAACCTGAGACGCCGAGAGGCGCTGAGGACGCACTCCGAGCTCACGGACGCGGCCGCGGCGAGCGACGATCCGCACCGCGAGCTGGAGCGGACCGATGCCAGGGAGCGGGTGCTCGACGCCCTGGCGCGGCTCCCGGAGCGGCAACGTACGGCGGTGCTGATGTACGATTTGGAAGGGTACGATCACGCGGAGATCGCGGAGGTCCTCGACATCGCCGTCGGGACGTCGAGGGCGAATCTCCACCACGGGAGACAGGCGCTGCGCAGAATCATGGGAAGCGGCGCCGAAGAGAGGATCGAAGACGAGTGAAGAAGAAGGCGGACTGGCCACGCTATCTCGAGCCGCTGCGGCCCGACGAAGTCACCGCGCAACGAATGCGTCGGCGCATCTTGGACGCGGCGGGCGCCCTGCGCGCTCGATCGTGGTTCGACGTGACGGCCGGGTGGTCGTCGCTGCTCGCGCCGTTGGCGGCGGGCGTCCTCGTGGTGTTCGGAGCGCTGGCCTACCGCGCGGCCGATCGCGATGAGCCGATCCCGGTCGCGACCAACGAGCCGTCGGGCGAGCTGGTGCCCTCGCTCGCCCCCGACGCCGAGGCGCCGCCGGCGCTGCTGATCGACGCGGTGGACCCCAGCAGAGATGCGGTGCTGACCGCCGCGCTCGTCACTCCTCAACCCTGAAACGCGAGTAAGGTCGGCTTCGTATGGACGCTTCGAGATTTCGCGCGGCGCTTTTGCTCGCGCTCACGTTTGCGGCGGGCGCCGCCTTCGGCGTGGCCGGTGATCGGCTCGATATCATCCCGGGCACGGTCCAGGCGTCGGAGACGACGCCTCCGACCGAGCGGGAGGATCGCCGCCCGGAGGATCGACGAGCACGACAGACGACGATCGAGGCTTTCGCGGACCAGCTCGAGCTCACGGGCGAGCAGCGCGAGAAGATCGACGGGATTCTCGATCGCTACCGGGAAGCGGTGCGCCACCTGAGGGAATCGGTGCGACCGCAGTGGAGGGAGATCCTCGAGTCCACGCGGAACGAGATCGAGGCCGAGCTGTTCGAGGAGCAGCTGGAAGCGTACCGGGCGCTCCTCGAGGAACGCTACGGCGCCGACCGTGATCGTGACCGCGGTGGGGAGCGCGAGCAGGGTGATGACGACCGTGGCCGACACGGCCCCGAGACCGGGTCGGAGCACGACGGCGACGAAGACGAGGAACACAACTAGACGGGCACCGTCTCGATGGGGACCGGGTCCGCGAGCGAGGATAGATGACGAGTAGAGTGACGCGCGGACGCACCGTTCAACGTCGGGTGAATGCGAGCGGCTTTGCCCTCGTTCTCCTTTCGGGACTCGTCGCGATTCCGTTCGAGCTACGGGCTCAGGCGGTGGCGAACGACGAGTTTCGGCCGATCTCGCTCGACGAGGCGGTCGAGATCGCTCGTCGACGCAACCCCAATCTCCGACAGCAGTTCACCGCCATCGAGCAGGCCGAGCACACGCGCTTGAGCGCGTACGGCCAGTTCCTGCCGGCCGTGAACCTCTCGTTCGGATACTCGAACTCGTCGTCCGGGCGTCTCGACGCCAGCAACCAGGGGTTCGTGACGACGAGCTACTCGACCCAGTTGGACGCGTCGTACAACCTGTTCGATGGCTGGTCGCGCTTTACCGATCTCAAAGGCGCGAAGCTGGGCGTGATCGAGCAGAACGCGCGATACCGCGAGGTCGAGTTCCTGACGATCCAACAGGTGAAGCAGGCGTACTCGGCGGCGGTGGCCGCGCGCGACCTGGTCGGCGTGGAA
The DNA here is from genome assembly GCA_022360695.1 of Gemmatimonadota bacterium. GTDB lineage: Bacteria > Gemmatimonadota > Gemmatimonadetes > Palauibacterales > Palauibacteraceae > Palauibacter. Next base: position 10,624 of record JAKSCH010000485.1, on the reverse strand, counting down.
GAACGCCGGGTGCAGCGGCAGGCGGACCAGCTCGACTTCGTCGAGCAGCAGCTCGAGCTCGGACGGGCGACCCGCTCGGACCTCCTCCGCTCCCAGGTCGATCTGAACAACGCTCAGCTCGCGCTGCTCAACGCGCAGAACAACGAGCGCACGACCGCCTATCGGCTCACGGAGGTGGTGGGGTCCGAGGAGCGCGTCGGCCCCGAGGCGGAGGCGCAGCTCGCGACCGAGGGCCTGCCCTTCTCGCGCGACGAGCTGTTCTTGATGGCGGGCCAGTCGGCGCCCTCGCTCCAAACGGCCTCGGCGGCCACCGAGGCGGCCGAAGCGGCCGTCTCGAGCGCACGGTCCGCCTATCTGCCGTCGCTCTCGATCGCGGGCGGCTATGCGTGGGCGAATCAGGAGTTTCCGCCGTCGAACCGGTCGTGGTCGTTCTCGCTCCGGGGGTCCTATCCGCTGTTCAACGGATTCCAGCGCGAGACGCAAGTCTTTCAGGCGCGAGCTCGCGCCAACCTCGCGCGCGAGCAGGAGCGGGCGGCGGAGCTCAACCTGAGCTCGGAGCTGGACGCGGCCTACGCGAGTGCGCAATCCGCGCAGGCGGGGATCGATCTGGCCGAGCAAAACGTCGAGTTGAGCGAAGAGAGCCTGCGGGTGGTGCAGGAACGCTATCGGCTGGGTCTCGCCACGATCCTCGAGCTTCAGGACGCGCAGATCACGCTCACGCAGTCCGAGGTGGACCTCGTGAGTCGGCTGTTCGACTATCAGCTGGCCGTGGCGCAGATCGAAGCGTTGCTCGGACGGTCGGTCGCCGAGCGCTAAGCGCTAGGCTTCTCGCCTTCCACAGTCGGCCTCCAGCTCCCCACAGACGCCCCCGCGGCCGACTCGGACGCGACCGGGCCCGCCGCATCTCGCTTTCCCGAGCGTCGTGGGACGGGGGTCGAGACCACCCGGCCGCCCCCTGCTCCGACGGGTAGCCTCGTTCGAATTCAACGTGGGGTGTGGTGCGGGTGTCCTGGAGCTTGCAGGACCCGACGGGAATCGTGGGGTACGACATATGTCGGGATCGGGGTTGGATCGAGAGGGTTTTCGTGATGCTACCAGATATCCGTACATACCGGTGGAGGGGTTCGGCGAGCCCCCGCTCGAACGCGACGCGGCGCTCCGGTCTCACGTGGAGAGCCTCGGCTGCCGCCGTGTTGCTGACGGCGTGCACGGCGGGAGAGGCGACCGAGACCGAGCAGACGCTCCAAACGGTCACGGTCGGGCGTGAGAGCATCGTCTCGAGCGTCGAGGCGACGGGCACGATCGAGCCGATTCGGATCATCGAGGTCAAGTCGCAGGCCGGCGGTGAGGTCCTCGACCTACCCGTCGAGCTCGGAGACAACGTCCGGCAGGGGACGCTGCTCGTGCGGATCGACCCGCGGGACGTCAACAACGCGTTCGAGCAGGCGCAGGCAGATCTCGACGTGGCGGAGGCGCGGTTCGACGTAGCCGAACGACAGCTCTCGCGGATCCAGGAGCTGCACGACTCGGACATCGTGACGGCCGATGAGCTCGAGTCCGCGATCCTCGAGCACGCGAACTCCAAGGCCGCGCTCGTGAGGGCGCAGACGAACCTGGAGCTCGCCGAGGACAAGCTCGATGACGTGACGCTTCGTGCTCCCATCACCGGTACGATCGTCGAGCGCACCGTCGAGCAGGGGCAGGTCGTGACCGGCACGCGCGATCTCACCGGTGGCACGGTCCTCATGCGGATGGCCGATCTGAACGAGGTCCAGGTTCGGACGCTCGTCGACGAGACGGACATCGGTCGGCTCGAGGCCGGGCTGCCGGCGGAGATTCGGGTCGAGGCATATCCCGAGCGGGTGTTCCGCGGATCCGTGCTCAAGATCGAACCGCAGGCCGTGGTCGTGCAGAACGTCACGATGTTCGCGGTCCTGACCCGCATCACCAACGAGGATGACCTGCTGCGGCCCGGGATGAACTCGGACGTCGAAGTCGTGATCGGCCGACAGAACGACGTGCTGTCGATCGCCAACAGCGGGATCAAGACGCAACAAGAGGCGCAGCAGCTCGTGCGCGCGTTGCAGCTCGACGTCGATGTGGCACAACTCGCTCGCGCCGCCCGAACGCCGCCGGGCGAGCCGACGGAGTCGGCCCCCGGCGCCGAGGACGGCGCAGATGACGCCGATCCGGTCCTCAACGGACGCCGAATCTCCGAGGTGCAGGCCATGTCGCAGAACGAGCGGCGCGAATGGCTCCAGGGCCTGTCGGCGGAGGAGCGACAGCAGGTGATGGGGCGGTTCCGAGGTGGCGGCGGACCCGGTGCCGGAGGACCCGGTGGTCGTGGCGGACGCCCGGCCGACGCGCGTCCCGGCGAGCCGCAACAGGCCTTCGCCTTCCAATACGACGCGGCCGGCATGCTCACGCTCACGCCGCTCATGATCGGTCTCAGCGACTTCGACAACACGCAGATCGTGAGCGGGCTGGCTGAAGGAGATCAGGTGGTCGCGATCCCGCTCTCGATCATCCAGCAGCAGGACTTTCTCAATCGCATCCGCGGTCGGACGGGACTGCCGGGCGTCGGCGGACGCTGATCGAGCATGATTTTCTTCGAGATCCTGCGCGTCGCGATGGATGCGATCCGTGCGAACAAGCTCCGTTCCTTCCTCACGATGCTCGGCATCGTGATCGGCGTCGGAGCCGTGATCACGATGGTCGCGCTCGGCGAGGGGGCGCAACGTCAGGTCGAGGAGCAGATCGCAGCGTTGGGGACGAACGTGCTGACGGTCCGTCCCGGGCAAGGGTTCTCGCGTGGCGTGCGGGGGAGCGGCGCGCGGATGACGATGGACGATGTCGATGCGGTCCAAGGAAACGCACCGGCCATCGTCGAGCTCGCACCGGAGATGCAGGGTCAGCTTCAGATCCAATTCGGTCGTACGAACGCGAACGTACGCATCATGGGCACGACGCCCAACTATCATCGGGTCGAGAACTATACGGTCTCGATGGGTCGGTTCTTCGATGAGGCGGAGAACCAAGGCCGACGGCGCGTCGCCGTCCTCGGCGGTGCGATCCCGGCGGTCCTCGGCGTCGAGCCCGGCGAGCTCCTCGGTCGAACCATGTCGATCCGGAACATCTCGTTCGAGATCGTCGGGATTCTGGAGGAGAAGGGAACGCAGGGGTTCTTCAATCAAGACGAGCAGATCTTCATCCCGGTGACCACCGCCCAGTTCCGACTCCTCGGCACGGATCGCGTCAACAGCTTCAAGATCGTCGTGCAGGATCAGGCGTCGATCCCGATGGCCATGGTTCAAGTCGAAGAGATTCTTCGTCGAGAGCACCGACTCGGGATCGGCGAAGCGAACGACTTTTGGATCTCGGACAGCACGCAGTTTCTGCAAACGCAGCAAGAGACGACGCAGACCTTCACGATGCTCCTGGCCGGTATCGCCGCGGTGAGTCTGCTCGTGGGCGGCATCGGGATCATGAACATCATGCTCGTCTCGGTGACCGAGCGAACGAAGGAGATCGGCGTGCGAAAGGCGCTCGGTGCCACGCGCAAGGCCGTGCTGCTCCAGTTCCTGCTCGAAGCCACGACGTTGTGCATGGCGGGCGGCCTGCTCGGCGTGGCCTTCGCCTACGGCGCAGCCCGCGTGCTCGCGGATGCCGCCGGGTGGACGATGGCGATCGCACCGAACGCGGTCGCGCTCGCGGTGGCGTTCGCCGCCGTGATCGGTGTGTTCTTCGGTATCTGGCCGGCGCGGAGGGCGGCGCGGCTCGACCCGATCGTCGCCCTCCGCTACGAGTAGCTTCCGCCCGCAGGCTCGATCGAAGCCGGGAGCTCCCGCGTTCGAGTTGGCACCGACGCCGTGCCCGGACTATGGTGCCGCGTGCTCGCCACCCGTTCCGGGGTTTGAATGATGAGCGTTCCGATAGAAGCGTTGCCCGACGACGCGCGCGTCTGGGTGTACGGCTCGAATCGCCGTCTCGACGACACCGAAGTCGCTGCGGTCCGCGATGATCTTACGAGCTTCGTCGACCGGTGGACCGCGCACGGCGCTCAGCTCGAGGCCGCGGCAGACGTGATCGAGAACCGGTTCGTCATCGTCGCGGTCGACGAGCGAGCCGCCTCCGCCTCGGGGTGTTCGATCGACGCGATGGTACACCACCTCGCGGAGCTGGAGGGGCGTCTCTCTTGTTCGCTGCTCGACAGCACGCGGATCTTCTATCGAGAAGACACGGGCGACATCGAAGCCGTCGACCGGGCCGCGTTCCGCGAAGTCGCCGCCGCGGGCGCCCTGGGGGCCGAGACGCGTGTCTTCGATCCGACGTTGGCCACGCTCGGCGAGCTCCGCGCGGGCAAGCTGGAGCGCCCCCTGGCCGATTCGTGGCATCGGCGACTCGTTTCCGAGGCGCTCGACACGACCTGAACGCGGAGTCGCGATTGGTCGAACACGACGCGGATCGGCGGGCGAAGCTCGCGTTCGCGCTTTCCGGCGGGGGAGCGCGCGCCGCGTATCAGACGGGCGTGTTGTGTCACATCGGCCGGCGCATGCCCGATCTCCGCGTCCCGATCCTCACGGGCGTGTCTGCCGGAGGGATCAACCTCGGGTTCCTCGCCTCGTATCGCGGCTCGTTTCGAGAGGCCACGCAGGCGCTCCGAAGACGCTGGCTATCGCTGACCACGGAGGAGGTCTTCAAGACGAGTCCGAGCTCGTTGGTGAGAGGAGGGCTCCGCGTGGGAGCGTCGCTCTTCTCGGGCGGGACCTCGATCGGGCCGCGGTTCCGAAGCCTCGTCGACACGTCGCCACTGCGCGAGTTCGTCGATCGAAGCGTGGCGATGGAGGGCATTGAGGAGCGGCTCGAGGCCGGTGAGCTCGAAGCGGTGGGGCTCACCGCCATTTCGTATCAAACCGGTCGTACGGTCCTCTTCGTTCAGGGTGACGCGCCCGTGCGCACGACGCCCTCGAGCTCCCACCATCGCGTCGTACGAGCGAAGCTCACCGTGGACCACGTCATGGCTTCGGCCGCGATCCCGCTCCTCTTCCCCGCGATCAAAGTCGGTCAGCAGTATTATGGCGACGGCAGCTTCCGCTCGACCGCGCCGCTCGGACCCGCGACACAGCTCGGCGCCGATCGGATCTTCGCGATCTCGGCGCGCTACCGGCGATCCACCGCCGAAGCCCGCCGACCGGATTCGATCGGGTACCCCTCACCCGCTCGGGTGCTGGGGCTTCTTCTCAACTCGGTGTTTCTCGACACGCTCGACTGGGACGCCGCGGCGCTCCGGCGAATCAACCACCTGGTCGATCGACTACCGCCCGAAGCCCGCCAGAAAGAGGGTCTGCGACACATCGACCTGCTCATCCAGCGCCCGTCGAAAGACCTCGGAAAGCTGGCAGCCGAGTTCGAGGTCCAGCTTCCGCGAGCCCTCCGCTTTCTGATCCGCGGGCTCGGCTCGTCGAACAGCAAGAACGCCGACTTCCTGAGCTACCTGTTGTTCGAGAGCGAATACGTCCGGACGCTGGTCGAGCTGGGGGAGGCGGACGCGGAGTCGAACTGGGACCGCATCGAACCGTTCATGAGCTGAACAGATCGAGCTCGTCGTCGACCGCGGCGGCCGCGTCCTCGGAGCCGTCCTTCGTCGGGCCGTCCCGAGCAGGCAGGAGCTCGAGCCGATGATCGTCGGGCCGTTCCGACGCGCGCTCGAGTCCGATGTCGGCCGTCACACCCAGGTGCTCGAGCAATAGGCGATCCTGCGTGGCGATGATCACCTGCCGCTCGCGCGCGACGCGTTGAAGGATTCGCCACAGCTCGGAGGCCGCTTCTTCGTCCAGGTGTACGAACGGATCGTCGATCAGCAGCGGCACGCGGACTCCGAGTCCGGCGAGAAAATCCGCCGCGCCCATCCGGATCGAGAGCAGCGCCGTGTGCAGTTGTCCATAGCTCAACGGTGGCGCCTCGATCGGCACCTCGCGCTCACCGAGCGCGATGCGCGCGTCTTCGAGCCCATCCTGCGCGCTCAAGGCGCCCAGCTCGCCACCCGACACACCGGTCAGGTGACGCGTGACGGCCTCGAGCAGACGCTTCTCGTCGGTCCGTCGAAACGACTCGTACGCATCGGATACGAGCCGGAACGCCACTCGATAGGCGTTGGCCCGTCGGCTCCGGCGTTCGTGCTCCGTCCGCGCCGCATCGAGCTCGCGTCGTAGCCGCTGGACGCTGTCTTCCGGCCGCGCCTCGACCGCAAGGCGTCGATCGATCTCGACGAGTCGCGCGCGCGCGCGCTCCCCGGCCGCGAGCCCGACCCGTCGCGCATCGCGTACGCCATCCAACGTGGCGTCCACGCCGGCCGGCAGGTCGAACCGGACGCGACCGAGCTCCCCGAGCCGCAGGGTCAAGGGCGCGAGCGTGCGCTCGCGCTCCGACGCCGCGGCGGCGTGGAGCGCGCCGAGCGCGTCCCTCGCGCGGACGGTCAGACCCCCCGTCGTGTCACGAGCGCTCGGGCCCTCGGCTCCCGAGTCGAGCCCCGAGAGCTCGCGGGTCGCCAAGTCCACGGCCTGCCGGAGCGCGCGGTCGCTCTCCTCGATCACGGCGCGGTCGGCCGTCTCGCGTTCGTACTCGGCCCGCCGGCCCGGCAGGCTCTCGGGCGTGAGCGTCTCGGGGTCGGGCACTCCGTCGAGGAGCTCGATGGCACGGGCGGTGACCTCGTCGAGTTGCGTCTCGAGCGCCCGAATCCGGTCCCCGCGGTCCCGCGCCGCGCGTAGATCGGTCCGTCGGCGAGCCAGGGCGACGAGGCCCGCGGTACCGCCCAGACCGAGGAGGGCGCCCCCGAGCACGCGCCCGCCCAGGGTCAGCGCGATCGCACCAAGCCCGAGAGCGGCGAGACCGATCGCTCCGATGACCGCCGCGGCCCGTCCTGTCGGCTGGGGGCGCGCGACGATCGTGTCGAGCTCCTCTTCCAGCGCGCTTCGTCGCGGCCATACGCCTTCCTCGAGGGCTCGCGCTCGCTCGGGGAAGTCGAGCGGGTAGCGCGCCGCGGGACCGTGGGTGATGCGATCGCGCGATAGATCGAACCGGGCCAGCGCTTCATCGAGCTCGCGCGACGAGCGCTCGAGACGCCGCAATCGATCGCGGCTCGTCGTCTCCGCCTCCTCGAGGCGGCGCGCTTCCGACAAGACCTCGAAAGCGGCTTCGAGGGCGGCCTGAGCATCGACGAGCCGCTCGATCTCGGCCCGGACCTCGTCGCGCTCGCGGACGAGCGGTCCCCGTTTGTCCTCCGCTGCGACAGCTTCGACCGTCCGAGTCTCGAGATCGTCGATCCTACGGTCGAGTCGCTCGATCGACCCGAGCTTCCGTCGTCGCCTCGCGCCCCCGTCGATGGGCTCGGTCGTGAGGGCTCGATACTCCTTTCGAAGCCGGCCGTGCGCGGACTCCACGTCGGTGTGCCCACCGGCGGCGACGCGTAGCAGGTCCAGGTTGAGACCCGTGGCGCCGATCCCGCCCTGGAAGATGCACGCGGTCCGCGCGTACGGATCGAGCTCCGAGAGACCGACACTCTCGGTCAGGAGCGCTCGATAGCGGCGCGCCGACTCGCCGGCACCCTTGGGCTTCGCCTCGCCCTCGAAGAGCGGCGACTCTCGACCCGCTTCGACGATTCGTACGGCGTCCGTGTCGAAGTCGCGCTCGATCGTCCACCGGCCGGCGCCGGTCTCCAACACGAGCCGCGCGCCGTACGATCCACCGGACCAGGGGCGCCGCAGCGAGTGCGCCGTTCGATCATCGGCGCGCGAGCGCCGGAAGCCGTAGAGCGCCCGGATGATCGCCTCGATCAACGACGATTTCCCGGCGCCGTTCGGTCCGGCGATGACGACAGGTCGAGTCCCGACCTCCAGATCGAAGACGCCGTGGTGTCGACCGTAGCTCAGCTCGATCGCGAGAAACCGAGCGGCGGGGCGCGCCCCGTTCGAGCCGGTCACGACACCTCCATCGCTCTCAAGGCGATACGCAGCCCCTGCTCCGCCGCCTCTCGCTCGTCGCTGCTCGTGGCCGCGCCGACCGCTTCGAGCCCCAACCGCGCGACGTGACCCGCCACGGTGTTTTGGGCCGCGATCTCCTCGAGTCGCTCGACAGCGAAGAAGCGACTCCGGTCCACGACGCTCGCGGCGCCATACCGCTCCTCGAGCGCGCCCGAGATGACCTCGGCGTCGAGCGGGAACGACGGCTCGCCCTCGAGGATGACGATCGGGTAGGCGCTCTCCAGACGGTGGACGACATGGTCGACCACCTCGAGATCCGTCTCGTATCCGCTCACGTCGATGGCCACGGGCTCCGCCACCTCGCGAACCCCGCTCGACAACCGCGTGATCACCGGCGCGCAGCCCGGTTCGAGCTCCACGAGCGCGGGTCCGCGGAGTCCGCGCTCGGTCCAATCGACCGCTGCGAACGAGCCGGGATAACACGCCGGAAGACCCTCGAGCTCGTCACCGGATCGGAACCGGTGCAGATCGCCGAGCGCGATGTAGTCGACCGCGAGACTCGCGAGATCGTCCCACGACACCGACAACGAGCTTCCCGCATCCCAGTGGGGCGCACCGGGGACCGAGCCGTGGAGCAAGACGACGTGGATCCCGTCGGCTACGGATCTCTCGAAACCGGCGAGCGGATCTCTCGCCTCCGCCGCGTCGTACGCGAACCCGTATACGTGGAGATCGGTCTCCCCGACGCGGGCCGTGCGGGGCGCGCCGAGCCTCGGCTCCGAGAAGACGGTCGCGCCCTCGAATGCCTTGGAATAGAGATCGGGGTTCAGCGCCCTCGCATCGTGATTCCCGGGGACGGCGAACACGGGGATCGAGCGGTCGAGAAACCGGCGTACGGCTTCCCGCACGGCGATCACGATGGCTTCGGGGGGGTGGGGTCCGTCGAACACATCACCCGCGAACACCACGGCGTCGGCCCCCGCGTCGACGGCTACGTCGGGCAGGCCGCGGAATGCTTGCAGAACCTCGCGTCCGCGAGCGTCGGCTTCCCGCCCGAACCCGCCGAACGGCGCTCCGAGGTGGACGTCGGCGACGTGGAGCAGACGGCACATCGCGCTACCCGCGGTTACTTGAACGCCTTGGAGCTGGTCGAGTGCCCCGGGTCGACCTTCGCGGAGGGATCCAGGTAGTGGACCGCGTTGTTGACGGCGATCGCGGCCTCACCGAACCCGGTCGATATGAGCTCGAGCTTGCCCTCGTACGTCGCGATGTCGCCCGCCGCGTACACCCCGGGGATGTTGGTCCGCATCCGCGTGTCGACCCGGATCGCGTTCCCCTCGAGATCGAGACCCCATTCCGCGATCGGCCCGATGTTCGGGACGAAGCCGATGAGGGCGAGGACCTCGTCGACCTCCAGTCGGCGCGTTTCCTTCGTCTTGGTGTGTGCGATCGTCACCGCTTCGACTCGCTCGTCGCCGTGGATCTCCTGCACCGCCTGGAACGTGAGGAGCTCGATCTGCCCGCGCTCCGTCGCACCCATGACCTGTTCGACCGTCCGTTCGTGCGCGCGAAAGCGATCCGATCGGTGGATGTGCGTCAACTCACCCGCGATGTCGCGGAGCGCCCAGCTCCAGTCGAAGGCCGAGTCCCCACCACCCACGATGAGCACGCGTCGACCCCGTAGCGACTCCGGGTCTTTGACGTGTGTGGCGATGCCCTTCCTCCAGAGCTCGTCCCAACCGGGCACCGCGAGCGTGCGGCTCTTGAACGCTCCCTTTCCCCCCGCGATCACGACGGTCCCGGTCGGACGCACACCCTCGTCGGTTCTGAGATCGAAGCCGTCGTCGCCGGGATTGAGCTCGATGACGCGCTCTTCGAGACATACGTCGGCCTCGAACTGCATGGCTTGCGTCACGAGGTCCCGAGCGAGGTCCTTCGCGAGCACGCGCGGGAACCCGGCGACGTCGTATACGTCCTTCTCCGGGTAGAGCGCCGTCAGCTGCCCGCCGAGCTCGGGTAGCACGTCGATGACGCGTGCGCTCACACCCCGCATCCCCGCATAGAACAACCCGTACAGACCGGTTGGACCACCACCGATGATGGTGATGTCGACTTTTTCCGCTGTCACTCGGTCATCCCCTCGACCCGGCCGTCTCGGGTCACGTGGTCATCTGCCACGGTCGTCGGAGCGCACTCGTCCCGTAGTCGATGATCGCCCACACGGACATGACGCCGACGAGAATCACGAGGAGCGGAACATACCGGGGGTCGAATATCAGGGCGAGCAACGTGAGGAGCTGTAGACCGGTCGCCACCTTGCCCGGCCACCGCGGCCGGAACGGGATGATCTGGGCCGCGAGCCGACCGAGCAGGTAGCACCCCATCGTGAAGATGTCGCGCATGATCAGGATGAGCAGCGATGCCCAATCGAGCGTTCCATCCGCGACGAACGCGGAAAGCGCCAGGAGGACGAAGAGCTTGTCGCACAGCGGATCGAGAAGGAGCCCGATCTGTGACACGGTCCCGCTGACCCGCGCCAGGAAACCGTCCAAGACATCGGTGAGGCCCGCCGCTACCACGAGCAGGGCCTGCATCGACGCCTCCCCGATCACCAGGAACGCCAGGCCGAGCGGAACCCGCGCCAG
>JAKSCH010000331.1 GCA_022360695.1 Gemmatimonadota bacterium | reverse complement strand
CCCTCGCCCTCGCCGCGCAGAAACGTGAACTGGAGCTCGGCGCCCGGTTCCCACGTTCCCTCGACGTCACAGGGGAACCAGGACCGAAGCGCGTCTCTCTCGGTGACGGCACGCCAGACCTTCTGCGGCGGGTGATCCAACTGACGCTCGACGATCAGCACATACCCGGACCCGTGTCGCTCGAGCCTCGCCTCCATGTCAGTCCTCCATCGTCGAAAGAGTCTGCTCCAACGCGTCCACCCGCGCCTCCCACATCGCCCGAAACGGTTGCAACCAGTCGTCGAGCTCCCGCAGCCGTTCCGGGTCGAGCCGATACATGCGGCGTTGGGCGTCCTTTCGAACCGACGCGAGCCCGGCCTCTCGCAGCACCCGCAGCTGCTTCGAGACGGCCGGCTGCGACAGCCCGACCGCGTCGACCAGGACCCCGACGGAGCGCTCGCCCGCGCGGAGCTCCTCCACGGGACGGCGGCGGGTCGGGTCGGCCAGGAGCGCGAAGGTCGTCACCATAGCTGCAATATATCTTGAGCAGCATATAACTGTAAAGGCATATATTGAGGGACGGGTGGTTGCGCGAGGGGGGCACGACGAGCTGGCCCGTTTCCTGACCGCGCGGGCCGAGCAGGACCGCGACGCTCAGCTCTAGCCGCCGGTCTCGGCCTGCACGCGGTAAAGTCGAAGCCCTTCCTCGAACGTCGCGATCACTTCGGCCTTGTGGGCGGGATCGTCCCAGCGGTCCATCCGGTGGAGATCCTCGATCGTCTGCTCGATCCACTCGACGAAGAAGGCGGCGTCTTCGCGGGATCGGATCGGGGCCCCATCGGCGATGGTGAACACGGGGTTCGTATGCGCGAACAGGTAGCTGTCCATCGCGCCATGCTGGACCGGACCGAGCACGCGGGCCGCGATCCATCCGCTGCGGTCGACCGACACGTCGACATCGACATCGAAGGTCCGCCCGTCGTCTTCGGCGTCGAACGTCGAGATGATCCTACCGTTCTGGAGGATCTCTAGACGGTCCATCGGGAAGAGCGAGCGCGCCGTGACGCGCACGGAGACCTCCTCGCCGCGGGACACATCCAGCTGGTCGCCCATCCCCACGCCGTCGACGTCGAGCGTGAGGATCGGACCGCTCGTGACGAACGCGCGCCCGGCAGCCATCGCGTCGGCCCACTCGTCGTAGTCGAGCTCCGGGTTGCCCGTGTACACGTAGGATCGAGTCGTGCCGACGGCCGGGTGACGCCAGATGTCGGTCATCACATCCGTGCCGGCGGTTGCGGGGATCCTGGATCCCGTGTTGAGCAGCTTGTACCAGATCTCGGCCGTCCCCAGCTCGTCGCTCCAGATACAAGAGACGTCGACGAAGTCGGCGAGCCCGAGGATCGCGTCGACCGGTAGCTCTCTCGCCCCGCTCGGACCCGCGGGATCGGGAGGTCGGTGGCCGAGCCCGAAGGGATGCACGTACCCGCCGATCCCGCCTTGTTCGTGCACGCGTCGCAGCACGGTCGCGTTGTCCGGGTACAACTCTCGATACGCGGTGCCTTCGTAGCCGATATAGAACGGCGTGATGAGCTCGACGAGGTTCAAGAGCGACATGTGCGCGAAGAAGTTCGGGCGGTACTCCTCGTTGTAGTAGACGATCGTGCGCGGCCCGGTGTGTGGGTGTGGATGTCCCAGGAAGTGCTCGAGATCCTCCACGCGGCTGTT
>JAKSCH010000073.1 GCA_022360695.1 Gemmatimonadota bacterium | reverse complement strand
TGACCTCGAACACGCTCGCGGCAGCTTCGCCGACGACCTCGATGGCGCCCGGGGCGGCTTCCACCGCCGCCGCCACCGCGTGGCCCGCCGCGTGAGCCCCGACGAAGACGAGATCGGGAGCCCACACCAGCGTCTCGAGTAGGATGTCCGATCCTTCGTCGCCGGCTCGCCGAAGCCCGCCCCTCTTCCGACGCGCGAGAAGCTTGTCCCGCTCGATCGACCAGATCTGCTCGAGCTCGTGGTGGTCGAACCAAACGCCCTTACAGCGTTTGCAAACGTCCAGCGTGAGCGCTCCGTGTCGAACCTGCTCCATCCGTTCGTCGCACTCGGGGCAATCGAGGTGGGTCTTGGCTCCGCACGTCGCGCATTCGTGCGCGTCGCGGTCGATGACGGCTCGGCAGGAGTGGCACTGCGCTCGGTGCGGCTCGTCGCGCGTCGGGATCTGGGCCCAGAGCGCTTCGGGCTTTTCGCTCCGTAGCCGCTGGATCTCGCCGAGCTCGAACCACATGCCGCCGCAGCGCGGGCAGTGGTCGAGCAACAGCGGACCGTCCTCCGACGACCCGTTGTCGATGGCGGTCTTCTCCATCTTCACGCCGAGACACACGGGACACGGCCAACGCGCTTCGAGTCTTCGGTTCATCCTTCGCGTCTCGAGCTAAGGCTCGAGGATCCCCCTCGCCTCGGGTTTCTCCGCCAGGTGCCGCACATCGTGGAAGTCGTACACCAAGAGACCGGATTCGGTGATCTCGACGTCCGCGAGCTCTTTTGCCATCAGCTCCTGGAGCAGCTCCTCGGCCTGCGTCGTCGGCACCGCCAGCTCACCGGCTACCTCGACCGCGGTCAGCTTCCCGTCGTGACGGCCGGCCATCTTGAGGACCTCCGCCTCGAGCGTGTCCTGGATGAGCGCCTGCCGGCGCCCCTCGATCTGCTTGCCGACGCCGAAGTGCTTGGCCAGGAGGTACGACCCACCCACCGCGGGCAGACCGGCCGAGATGAGGAGCGCGACGATCGTGGCCGGCGCCGACGGGTCGACGCTCGCTCCCAGAAACCCGATCACCATGAACATCGCGACGGCCAACAGGGCGCTCCCGCCCCAGAGTTTTCCCATTCAGCCTCCGTCAGCCCGACAAGCGGTCGCCCCAGTCGTGGATCGTGACATGGCGGTCTTCCCACGCCGTCCGCGCCCACACACGCGTCTGATGATCCGCCGCGCTCGAGGCTCCCGCTACATCTACGATCGCGGCCGGTCCCAGGTTCTGAGGCGGAACCTGCCCGAAGGAAGGTGCTCGGCGCGCCCCTTTGCGCTCGAGCGGGGCATTCGTCGCGACGGTCGAACCGTGGATGATCCTCGCCGCCCGGGCCCCCGTCTCGCCCAGGAGCTCATCGAGCCCGCGGAGGACGGCCGCGGATGGATCGTTCGGTGTGGACGGCAGCTTGTGGATCCGGACCTCGGAACCGTCGATCGCGATGAGGTCGGTGAAGGTCCCCCCGGTGTCGACGCCGACGATCATCCGGCTACGCAGGGTCTCCCTCGTACACGAACCGCTCCACGGCGCCGTGGATCCGCTCCACCGTCTCCTCGGACGGAGGCGATGAGAACCGACTGACGATCCAGGTCACGACGAAGTTCGCGAGCAGCGCCCACACCCCGCCGTGGAGGCCCAGCGGGTGGGGCCATACGACGAGCGTGGCGTACAGGGCGCCGAGACCGGTCCCGATGCCGGCCAAGACCCCCGGGGCCGTCGTGAGGCGAGCGCTCGGGAAGCACACGCCGAGGATGGCCGGCATGAGCTGGAGCGCCCCGGCGCCCGAGAGCGTCACCAGGACGACGAGGAACTCGAACGTGTTGACGGACAGGATGTACCCGATGCCGAGGGGCACCACGACGAGGATCCGGCCGATCAGGATGTAGTGCGCCGGGCTGCCATCCGTCTTGAGGTAGCGCTGGTACACGTCGCGCGTGAGGACCGTCATGTTCGAGTGGAGGATCGAGTCCAGGGTCGACATGGCGGCGGCCGTGGCGCCCGCCAGGATCACGCCGGTCAGCCACGCGGGCGCGTAGTTGAACAGCATCTCCGGGAAGATGCGGTCCGGTACCGCGATGTCGGGCATGACGATCGCTCCGCCCAAGCCCACCAACGCCGCCGGTACGTACAGCGTCATCAGGTAGATGGGCGTCGTCGCGCCCAGCCACTTGATGGTCCGTCCCGAGACGGCCGTGTAATACCGGATCATCAGATGCGGTTGGAAGACGATCCCGAACGACAGGACGATCACCATCCCGAACCACATCCCCGGAGTGAAGAACCCCTCGGGGCCGGGGAGCGTGAGCAGGTCCGGTCGTTCGGTGGCGACTCGTTGCCACAACTCGAGCGGTCCGCCGAACAGCTCGTACGCGAGGACGAGCGCGCCGACCCACACTGCCACGTACATCCAGGCGCCCTGGATCACATCGGTCCAGTAGACGGCCCGTAGACCGCCCGCGATCAGGTAGCCCGCCGCGACCACCAGGAGGATCAGGGTACCGAGCTCGAACGAGATCCGATCGCCCGACGCGACGGAGAGGATGTATCCGAGCCCCTGGGCTTGGACCTGGATGTAGAGGATCGTGAACAACACCGACACGATGGCGGTGAGGATCCGTACCGCGTCGGACTCGTAGAAGTCGGCGAGCAAGTCGGCCGGCGTGATGTAGCCGAAGTTCTTCCCGAGCGCCCAGATCCGGCTGCCGAGGACGTAGGTGATCCCCCCCACGAGCACGGTCCACGCGCCGGCGACCCAGAACCCGATCCCGTGCGTGTAGAAGAACCCGCCGGAGCCGAGGAACGCGAACGCGGAGTGGTACGTCGCGACGACGGTGAGGTAGAGGACCACGAACCCGGCCTTCCGCCCGTAAAGGAGGAAGTCCTCGAGGTCGACCGCCATCCGGCGGTTCGCGACGCCACCGAGCACGACGGTGGCCACGAGATAGAGGAAGATCAGACCGGTGGCGACGACCCAGGGCTCCACGGTCAGCCGTTCACAGCTCGCGTCGCTTGGTCCACAGGAGCACGCCGATCAACAGCGCGTAGAGGACGCCCAGATAGGCGTAGAGGAACGGCACGCCTGCGATCCAGGGCTCGACGCGATCGCCGAGCCAGAACACGAGCGGCGGCTGGGTAAACGCGAAGAGACCGAGAAAGGCGAGGACGGCGATCCGACCCGCGGTCGTGCGGGGACGATAATGCGACGGGAATCGAGCCATGGCCGGCCAAGCTACGGTTCGATCCTCGCTCGCAACCAGGGGTCGCCCGGCGTACCCCCGGCTCTTGAAGAGTTTCTAGCGGGACCGGGCCTGATTCTCCTCGCCCACGATCGTCACCCCGAAGCGATCGAGCACCAGATCGATCGGGTTCGCGATCGTCAACCGTCGGTCGCCCGCGAACAGCAGCGCGACGGGCTTGCGATCGTCGGGTCCCGAGTCCCCGTCGCGATCGATGTCGTGCGCCACGATGAGCGACCCGGAGTCGCCGCCCTGGCTCATGTCGCAGCACAACACGACCTGACCGGTGAAGCGTCCGAGCTGTGACCCCGCCGACCCGTAGTTGACGTTGATCGAGGCGTTGACCGCATCGACCTCTCCGAACGTCAACCCGGTCGTCCGACCGTACTTCTTCACGGCGAGGCCGGGCTTGGCGGCGATCGTCTCGCTTCGCGGCGCGCCATATCCGTTTGCCGGCGTACGAGGCATCACCTGGTCCGTACGCGCGATCGCCGCGTCGATCCGGTTGTCGGCGAACGGCGAGAGCAGGACGGGCTCGAACGCCGCGAGCGTGCCGATCACATCCGCCGGCTGAACGCCGCCGTCGATCGGACCGGGCTGGAGCAGCTCGTCGCCCAACCGCCCCTGACCGCCCGGGACGAATACGTGCCAGTTGCTGAGCGCGTAGGTGTCCGAGCCATCGGTGACGACCGCGCCGATCGTGCCCGCGGTGGACTTCGTGTGCCCCGTGGAGACACCCATCGGGACGGGTCGCTCGAACCGGGAGTTGGGCGACAGTCCGTCCCCCGCCTCCGCTCCGGCGGTCGGCGGGAGGATCGTGAACGGCCCGGCGGGCTCGATCTCGACCGGGAGTCCACCGAAGTCGAGACCCTGCGGGAGGATCAAGTCGACCCCCGGCTCTACGAAGACCTTGATCACCGGCGACCCCGCGTCCAAGAACCCGATGCCCGCCCCGACTACGCCGGCGATCGCGAACAGGTCGGTCTCGAGCGCCGACTGGACCTCCATCGCGCTCGCGAGCGCAGCGATCGGATCCTGAAGCTCGCGAGCGAGCTCACGCCCCTGCGCCGGGCGGTCGGCGTGGTTCCCGTGCCAGTCGAGCGCGATGCGGGGCATCAAGTGGAACGACAGGTAGGCCATCCCCGCGATGACCAGCGCGAGGATCAGGTTCTTGCGAGGTGTCATCGACCGCGTCTCCGCTTCGGAGTCTGGGCGCGGAAGGGGCCGCCGCCCTCGACGATCACCGGGTGGCCGTCAAACCGGCTCGGGATCTTCCCGCCGCGACCGCCGGAGACGTAGACCTTGAGACACGGTTCGCCGCGGTGGGCCCCGATGCCCACGCCGGAGATCCCGTCGCGGCGCATGAGCTCGTCCGCGAGGCGTTTCTGCGCGTTCTCGATCGACTGCTTCATCTCGTCCCTC
Source organism: Gemmatimonadota bacterium (assembly GCA_022360695.1). Taxonomy (GTDB): domain Bacteria; phylum Gemmatimonadota; class Gemmatimonadetes; order Palauibacterales; family Palauibacteraceae; genus Palauibacter. The sequence continues at coordinate 44,748 of JAKSCH010000073.1, read as the reverse complement.
GTCTCGAGGTCTCGTACCCGGTCCGTCCAGCCCTACGAGGCGTATGCCCGCCGGGCGGCGGTCGTTCCCGCCTGCAATCCCACCCTACGGCTACGAGGGACCGGAAGTGTCGGCGTTCGGGGCCGCCGTCGGGTGTCCATGGACGCCGATCCTCAGCGCTCGAGCGGGATGTGGCGATAGACCCGGCCATCCTTCATCACGGAGACGACCCGGCCCAACGCGCCGATCTCGAGCGACGGATCGCCCGCGACCGCCATCAGGTCCGCCCGCATCCCGGGCTCGATCGCCATTGGCTTGAGGTTCTCGAGCAGCACCGTTTTGCCCACGCCGCGCCGTCCGGTGAGCAGCAAGTTCTCGAGGATCGTTTCCTGACGCAGCAGCCGACGGAACTCGTCTCGTTCGTCCCGGCGCCCGGCGAGAAACGGGGGTAGATGCCCGGCTCCGGGCCGGAAGGGGTTCGTGAAGTCCGCACGACCGTCGTAAGCTCACGATTCAATCCGTTCTCGACTCAAAGGAGACTCATGTGATGCCCGCCCGTCCTTCCCGCCTGCTTCTCGTGTGCTCCCTGCTCGCGTTCGCCGGTTCACCCCTGGCCGCGCAGGGAGCGTCGGATCGCGACGCGGTCTCTGCCGTGCTCGACGCGCTCCACGCCAAGGCCTCCGAGGCGGACTTCGAGGGTTATTTCGCGCTGTACGCCGACGAGGCCGTCTTTCTCGGTACCGATGCGACCGAGCGGTGGACGCGCGAGGAGTTCATGACCTATACGAAGGCGCGGTTCGATACCGGGACCGGGTGGACGTACCACATGGTCGAGCGGCACGTCTCGGTCGCGCCCGACGGGCAGACGGCCTGGTTCGACGAACGGCTGCACAACGACGGGCTCGGCGAGACCCGTGGGAGCGGCGTCCTCGTCCGGGAAGGGGAGGCGTGGAGGATCGCTCAGTACAACTTGACGATCCCGATCCCGAACGATCTCGCGCGCGACGTCGTTCGCCAGATCCGAGCGGCCACCGGCGGACCGTAGCGCCTCGGCGCGGCGGTGGGCCCGCCGTGCCGAGGCGCCGCCCGCCGCGTCGCTTCGTTCAGGGGCGCGCCGCGAGCAGCCCGCCCGCCGCGTCGATCGTGACTTCCAGCGATCCGCCCGGCACCTCGGTCTCGGTCTCCGAGCCATCGGGCCAGCGGATCCAGACGGCGGTCGCCCCGCCGTTCGGTGACCCCAGCACGGACACCGCGCCGTTTTGCGACCAGTACCCGGATCCGGCCTGTATCTCTCGGAGCGGCCCCAGGCCACCGGCCCCGCGTAGACGGATGGCGCTCCCGATCGCGTCCGGGTTGGCGCGCGGACCGACGAGTCGAACCCGAAGCCCGGGCCGAGAGCTCGTGTTCCGATAGAGCTTCGTGGCGGCGCCGTTCTGGCTCGCGACGAGATCGACGCGACCGTCCGAGTCGAAGTCGGATGCGGCCGCGCTCCTCGTCTCGCCGTAGATCGCGATCCCGGATTCCGAGCCCGAGACCGGGAACAGGCTTCCCCGGCCATCGCCGCGGAGGAGGAGCCCGCGACCCGCGTCGTCGCGATCGACCTCGCTCCGCAGCGCGAACAGGTTCTGGCCCAGGAACACATCCTCCGCGCCATCCGCATCGAAGTCGGCGACGACGACCGCGAACGCGGCCGCGAGCTGCGCTTCAGCCGGGAGAGGGGCGGCCTCGAACGAGTCGCCGCGATTGAGAAAGAGTGCGTGCGACAGGGTGGTCGCGCGGGCGACCGCGGCGCCGCGCAGGGGCTCTCCGATGACCTCGCCGGCGCTGAGCCCGCCGTAATGCTCGAACCCGCGGATGCGTCGCTGGAGGGCCGGGAGCGCGCCCCCGATCGTGAGCAAGCCGCGGATCGGGACATCGAAGCGCGCGTCCGGGTCGTACCGCGTCTCGATCGCGTCCCAGGTCCCGTTGTTGTCGAAATCGGCGTGTCGAATCGTCGCCGGGTACTCGGGCGAGGCCTCGAACCGCGTATTGAGCCCGCGGTTGGTCGCGACGATGTCGGGACGGCCATCCGCGTCGAAGTCGCCGGTCGCGACGCCGTTCCACCAGCCGGTGTACGGTTCGAGCCCGAGCTCCGCGGTCGCGTCGCGGAACACCCCGTCTTGGTTGAGCAGCACCCGGATGGGGCCCCAATCCATCGCCAGCACGAGGTCGGGATCCCCGTCCGAGTCGGTGTCGCTGAAGACCGCTCCCGACACGAGCCCGATCTCTTCGAGCAGGCCCTCGTTCCGGGCGTCGGATGAGAACGTCCCCGCGTCGTTGAGGAGCAGACGGGACGTCGCGGCCGCCGGATAGCGACCCGGCACGAGTCGGCCCCCGACGAACAGATCGAGGTCGCCGTCCCCGTCCGTATCCGCGGACGCCAGCGGTCCGGCGCTCGCGTCCCCGGGGGGGAGGCCCTGGATGGCGCGCGGCGACCCGCGCCCGACAGCATACACGGTCCCCATCGACGGATCGCGCGTCGTCACCTCGAGCGAAGACGCGCCCACCGCGAGGATCGACCGCCCGCCCGCGTCGAACGAGCCCAGCAGACCGGTCTGATCCCGACCGGCCGCGGCCGGACCGCTCGCGGCTAGAAAGCCGCCCGCGCCGTCGTTCTCGAAGCGCGCGGCGACCCCGCCCCGCGCGGCTCCTATGAAGAGGTCCTCGTCGCCATCGCGATCGGAATCGAACCATGCGAGCCCGGGTCCCGATTGGCTGAACCGGACGGGCACGAGTGGCTGCCGGTCGAAGTCGTCGAACGCGTCCTCCTGGTGCGCGTGACCGAGCCGCGCGCTCACGTCTTCGAACATCGGCGTGACCCGCTCGGGCGGCGCGTCGCTCGCAGCGGTCGCAGCGCTCTCGTGGATCTCGTAGGCCCGGTTCGCCTCGACCCCCTCGATCCGGCTCACGCGTCCGCTCCGCCACGCGACCACGAGCGTCATCGGTCCATCGCCGGCGGCGAACGCGGCCTGGGAATCGGAGCCCGACAGATATCCACCGCCCGCCGCGATCTCCTTCGACTGCTCCGGGACCGCTCCGCCGAGCAGCCGGACCAGGGCCCCGACGCCCGTCGTGTTGGGCCCCTCGCCACGGAGCCGCACCGCCACGCGCGGCGCCGTGGCGTCGTTTCGGAGCACGGCCGCCGGCGCGAGCAGCCGGTTCATGACGACGTCCAGGTCGCCATCTCCGTCGAGGTCGCCGGTGGCCAGTCCGTGCGAGATGTCCTCTTCCCCCTCGAGCCTCCACTCCCGGCTCGCGTCCTCGAAGGTCAGATCGCCGCGGTTCCGGAAGGCGACGTTGGGGAGGCGGAGCGAAGGGAACACGGTGAGCCGGCGACGCCAGTCGACCGACTCGGTTCGCCGGGCGGCATCCTTGTCGATCGCGTCGTAGAAATGACCGGTCCCGATCAGGAGGTCCTCGTACCCGTCGAGGTCCACGTCGACGTACGCGGTTCCCCACGACCATTCCGACGCCGCGACCCCGGCGTACAACGCCGCTTCCGCGTACGTCCCGTCACCGCGGCTCACGTACAGGGTGTTCCTCGGCTTCTGCGGTCGCGTGGCGATCCGCCCGGCGAAGGCCGGGTCGGGGAGCCCGCCGCTCATCTGCTTCATACGACGTTGGTGCCGGCGGCTCAGCATCTCGGCCAGGAAGAAGTCCCAATCTCCATCGCGGTCGATGTCGGAGAAGTCGATCGCCATCGATGCGAAGCTGGTGCTCCGCATCGCTACGTCGTCGAGCGCGCGGAACCGACCTGTGCCGTCGTTGATCCAGATGTGATCCGGGCTATGGAAGTCGTTGCAGACGTAGAGATCCGGGTCGCCGTCTCGATCCATGTCGTGGAAGCGCACCGAGAGCGCCCAATCTCGCGGGGCCTCGACCAGCGGGGCGCCGTCCGCATCGAGGAAGGCGCCATCCGTGAACGAGACGGGCGTGAACCGTCCCGTCCCGTCGTTCAGGTAGAATCGATCAGGCTCCGCCAACTCCGCACGCGCGACCCGCCCATCGCCGACCGCCGTGACGGAGTAGTGCTCTCGAAACTCGGGGACGACCTCCGGCTCGCCGTCCACCCATCGATACAGATTGCTCGGCTGCAACACATCCGGCGGGAACAGATCCTGTACCGTCGCGACCTTGTTGTTGCCCACGTACAAGTCGAGATCGCCGTCGCCATCGACATCGGCGAGCGCCATGGACATGCTCCCGAGCCGGGACTCGAGACCGGACTCCGCGGTGACATCGGTGAACGAGCCGCTACCGTCGTTCCGATAGAGCGCGTTGGGCCCACCGAGCGCGGTGACCAGCAGATCGAGATCGCCATCGCCGTCCACATCGGCGAAGGTCGCACCGGTCGAGAACCGGCCGGGCGCGTCCACGCCCGCGACCGCGGCGATCTCCTCGAACCGCCAGCCTCCGAGATTGCGGTAGAGGGCGTTCGGGCCGTCCATGCTCGCGAAGTAGACGTCGATCCGCCCATCGCCATCTACGTCACCGAGCGCGACGCCCGATCCGTTCAGGTAGTGACTGTTCTCGACGTACTGTTCCTCCGTGACCACGTTCTCGAACGTGATCCCGGTTTCCGAGCCATCGAGACGCGTGAAGCCGTCGCCGTCGCCCCCCTTCGGCGACAGCTCGGCCCACCGATACCCGTCGGCCTCGCGCCATTCGAGCGCGCCCGCATCACAACCAACCAGGAGGAAGGCGTATCCGACCAGGAGGTGCGGCCGCCGCCAGCGCTTCGCGGGTCGCTTCCGCATGTGCCGTAGCCGCTCCAGGGATCGAAAGTCGAGGAAAAGGGACGGATGATGAACCGGACCGAGCCCGGTCGTCGCGGGCCGTATGATACCGCCATGCGTCGCCCGATAGAACGTACGGAGCGTTTTGGCGCCCGCCGTCATCGCCGGCGCGCCGTCCGCTCGTCAGCTCTGGTACTCGCGGGCGCGGCGCTCGTTTCGTGCTCGGCCTCGCCAGAGATCGTCGACCTCGTGATCGAGAACGTCACGCTGATCGGCTCGCCGGGCGCGGAGCCCCACGCCGGGACGACGCTGGTCATCGACGGCGGTCGCTTCTCGCGTCTTCTCGACGCGGCGGACCCATCGCCACCCGCGGCGCTCACGCTCGACGCCGAGGGAAGCTTCGCGACGGCGGGGTTTTGGAACGGACACGTCCACTTCACCGAGCCCGTCTGGGGCGACGCCGCGTCGGCCGACCCGGACGACCTGCGCGACGCGCTCGATGCGATGCTCAACCGGTACGGGTTCACCTCGGCGCTCGATACCGGCTCGGATATCGAGAACACCCTCGCGCTCCGCGATCGCATCGACGCGGGCGAGCTGGCGGGCCCTCGGATCCGCACCGCCGGGGGCGGTCTGGTGCCGCCCGGAGGCTCCCCCGCCTATCTCGAGGTCTCGTTGCCCGAGCTGGATACGCCGGAGGCGGCGGAGGATGCGGTCGAACGCGTGCTGGACGCCGGAGGCGACGCCGTGAAGCTGTTCACCGGGTCGTTCGTCGGTCCGGGACGAACGGCCGAGATGACCGTCGAGGTCGCGTCCGCGGCGGTGGCGACCGCGAAGAGACGCGGCGCTCGGGTGGTGGCGCACCCGCAATCGGAGCGGGGCGTTCGCACGGCGCTCGAGGCCGGGGTCGATGTGCTCGCGCATACCGCACCGAACGGCGGCCCGTGGTCGGGCGCGCTCGTCTCCGAGCTCGTGGCCGCCGAGATCGGGCTGTCGCCGACGCTCAAGCTGTGGCGATACGAGCTGGGACGGTTCGGCGTGCCGGAGGACGTGATCGAGAACGTCCAAGCCGCGGCGCGTCAGCAGGTGGGCGCGTTCGTCGCGGCGGGGGGCGCGCTCATCTTCGGTACCGATGTCGGTTACATGACCGATTACGACCCCATCGATGAATACGCCCTTCTCCGCGAGGCGGGGATCGGCTTCGACGAGATCCTGCGGGCGCTGACGACGACGCCCGAGCGGTACTACGGAGATCCGGCGAGCGGCGGGACGGTCGAGGAGGGCAAGCGGGCCGATCTCGTGATCTTGCGCGCGGATCCACGCGTCGAGATCGAATCGCTGGCCCGACCGAAGTGGGTCGTCGCCTCGGGGCGGATCGCGCACGGTCTGTAGGGCAGCGGCCGCCGCGCTATCTTGATCGGCTCGAAGACGTCACACACCCGCGTACCACGGAGATCTCGAGATGAAGCGGTCGGCCGTAGCCACGATCCCCCTGTCCCTGTGTCTGATGCTCGCCACCGCCGCGAGCGCACAGGCCCCGCCCGAGGCGCCGCTCGCACCTTCCAACGGGGCCGCTTCGTTCGGGACCGAGCTTCGCGATGAGTTTCTGGGGCACTTCGAGCGCTCGAGCTACAAGATCTCGGAGCTCGCGCGGGTGATGCCCGAGGACCTGTACACCTGGGCGCCCGGCGAAGGGCTCATGGAGGTTGCCGAGGTCTACATGCACCTCGCCCGGTACAACTTCATGTATCTGGACGAGAATCTCGGGATCGCGTCGCCGATCCCGTACGCCGACCTCGAGTCGATCCGGGACAAAGAGCGAGTTCGAGAGATCTTCGCACGGTCCGTGGACCACGTGAACGCGAGCGCCGCGGCGATGACGGAGGCGGCGCTCGACGCCGAGACCCGCCTCTACGGTCGGGAGGTCCCGGGCTGGGCCGTCCTGTTCCAGCTTCTGTCGCACATGAACGAGCACGTCGGGCAATCCGTCGCGTACGCGCGGATGAACGATGTCGCCCCGCCCTGGTCGCGCTAGCCGGCCGCCGGCCGTCGGCATCGACGAAAGGCGTCGGGCGCGTCTCGGGCCCGACAGAGCCGTCTCTCGAGCGGACGGCTCGGCAGCGCTCTTCTACCTGCCGAGCACCTCCTCGAACACCGCCTCGTAGGCGGCCGCGCACGGCTCGATATCGTGCTCCTCATCGAAGAGCCGGCGGTTCGTGTCCCCGACGCGCTGCCGCAGCTCTTCATCCGTCGATACGCGCGCGATGGCTGCCCGCAGGGCTTCCTCATCCCCCGCCGGCGTCAGGAACCCCGTCACGCCATCCGTGAGGAAGTCCGTGTGTCCGCCATGATCGGGTGCCACGATCGGGAGCCCTTCGGCCATCGCCTCGAGGAACATCAGACCGTAGCCCTCGTGCAGCGTCGCGGTGACGAACGCATCCGCAACGCGCATCACCTGCCATTTGGTCTCCTCGTCCACCCAGCCCATGAATCGAACCCGGTCGGCTACGCCTTCGCTCTGCGCCAATCGTTCGAGCGCCGCGCGCTCCGGACCGGATCCCATGATGGCGAGATGCACCTGGCCGAGCTCGGGCGCCGCCAGGACGCGGATCAAGCGGTCGAGCCCCTTGCGAGGTACCAGTCGGCCTACCGTCGTCGTCAGGAAGACGTCCTCCGGGAGCCCCAGCTCGCTTCGCGTGGCGGGCGGCGGCGAGACGCGACGGATCCCGAGCCGGATCACGTCCACGTCGCCGACCCGGCCGTAGTAGCGCGCGATATTCTCGCGCGTGTCGTCGGAGTCCGCGATGATGCGTGCCGAGTCCCGGAGCACGTTGCGCACGGCCCACTTGAGCGGCGGGATTCGGTGCGGAGACATCGTCTTCGAGGGATCGTAGATGTCCCCGCCCAGGGTCGAGACCACGTGGGGCAACCGTTTGCGCTTCGCGTAGGCCACCGACGCGGGGCCGGTGGGCACCGCGAAAAACCCCGTGACGAGGTCGAACGACTCCGAGTCGAGCGCGTCGTAGATACGCCGGGTCGCCGCAGGGAAGGTGAGCATCGAAGGGATCGAGGCGACGGCGAGCTCCTTCCGTCCCCACACCGGGACGCGGAGAATCTCCACGTCTCCACGCGTCTCCCGGTCGGGTAGATCGCGATACCCCGAGGTCACCACCACGACGCGGTGCCGCCTCGCCAGCGCCTCGGCGATCAGCTCGTGCGCGACCCCGCCTCCTCCCCCCAACGGCGGGTATTCGTAGTTGAACATCAGGATGTTCAACGAAGGGCACCCTCTCGTAACGAGTCGGTTCGGGAGCTCGCGCTCACGGGCTCCGAAAGCGGATACATCTCCTCGACGCGTCGGAGCTCGGCGGCGCAGCGGGCCGGATCCCACCCCAGCTCTCGCGCCATGATCGTAACGCATCGCTCGAGCTCCCGTCTCGGGGGAGCGCCGAACAGCCCGAGATCCGTCCGCCCGACCACGATATCCTGGAGACGCACCGCCATCTCTTCGCGAATCGAGTACCGAACCTGTTTCGCGAGCAGGTCGGCGTTCGCGTCATCCGACGCCGGGACTCCGACCTCGGCGTCGGTTCCGAGCACGTCGCTCGCGTCCGTCCCGTAGAGTCGGCAGACCCGCTCGATGTCCGCGCCCGATCGTCCCGGCCACTCGCGTCGCGTGTCGGCGACCAGACCCGCGAACGTCTCGAAGTCGCCTCCGCGGACGGGGGTGTGCGCGGTCCGCCCCGAGTCCGCCGTCCAACCGCGCTTCGCGATGATCCGGTCGAGCAGCCGTTGCGAGTCCACCCTGGCGGTCGTGTACCGAACCCCGATCAAGCTGTACAGGTCTTCGATCCCATGTTCGGTCGCGTGGTCGATCAGCAGCGAGCGATGACCGTAGCGTAGATCCTCCGCGCCCACCCGGTTCTCGCCGAACAGCACGAGACCGGTGTTGTAGTGCGTCAGCTCATCCCGCGTCAGCCCGAAGCCGGGGTAGCCGGCGTTCAGCTCGTCCACGAAGGACCGCAGCTCCTCTTCGCCGACCCGGATGTCGTCGGGCGAGCGTTCGTACGGGATGTGCCACACCCCGACGATCGTCTTGTCACGCCACGGCACGACGAACAGGTGACGCTTCGAACGGCTGAGGATCGCGTCGGGGTCGGATGTCCGACCGAGCACGGCGACGCCGATGTCGGGGTCCGCGGGTCGGTCGATGACCAGACACAGGTCGCGCGAGAACGTCGATCGACGGGCCCGGTCGTCGCCGGTGTGCGCGGCCACCAACCGCTCGGACCACGCACCGGCCGCCAGCACGACGACGTCCGCCTCGACTCGAAACCCCTCACCCGTGAGCGCGTCCCGGACCTCGACCCCCTCGACGCGTTCGCCGCGTTGGACGAGCCGAGTGACCTCGACGTGATTCGCCACGCGCGCGCCGTCGTCGACCGCGGACCGGAGCATCGCGAGCCCGAGCCGCTGCGGGTGGAGCATCTGGGCGTCGGAGAAGAGGCCCGCGCCCGTCAGCCCCCGGCGCTCGATCCCCGGGAAGAGCCCCAGGAGCTCGTCGCGACCCATCGAGCGTCCCCAGGGCGTACGGCGGTCGGGATCGCGAACCCGACGGTTCTTGTCCGCCGTGAGGAGATCGTAGATCGCGATGCCCGTCCGAAGCACCGCGCGCCCCTGCATCCCGCGGCCGTACGTGGGGATGGCGATCGGGAGCGGGCGGACGAGGTGCGGGGCGGTGCCCAGGAGGACCGTTCGCTCGCGAGAAGACGCCCGAACGCGCGCGACGTCGCCGTGCTGCACGTAGCGGATCCCGCCGTGCACCATTCGGAACGAATTCCCCGAGGCGGCGCCGAGAAAGTCATCCTTCTCGACCAGCGCGACCGACAAACCGCGCGCCGCGGCGTCTCGGGCGAACGCGGCGCCGTACACGCCGCCGCCGACCACGAGGATCTGGACGCGCTCGTTCGCGAGCGCCGACAAGTCCCGCTTCATCGCTTCCGCTCGCTCAGGCCGGTTTCGTCCCGACGGCTCCGATCTTCTTCGAAAAGATCCGGGCGTCCTTGCCTACGAGTCGGAAGTTGAGCCGAAAGAACCACGTCCACAGCCGATCGATCGCCAGCGCGACGTAGTTGAGCGGGTTCGTCCAGAAGACATAGAGGTTGAGCCCGTAGATCTCGACGTTCTCGAACCCGCCGTACTCGAGCACCTGCGCGAGACTGTACTCGGTGAAGCTGCAGTAGTGATCGAAGTTGCCGTGCCGCGACTCCGAGCCGGTCAGCGGCGTGGCGCCGTTGATCGCGTGGAGGATGATCCTCCCGCCGGGTGCGAGTCGCTTCCGACAGAGCGCGAAGAAGTCGAGGATCTCCTGCTTCGTCAGATGGTTGAGCTCTTGCTCGCAGATGATGAGATCGAACCGCTCCGCCGAAGTCTCGAGGAACGGAAACGCCTCGGCGGTCTCGCACGGCAGACCCTTCCGGACGGCGTGCTCGATCTTCTCCGGGAACGAATCGATCCCGGAGACCGCGGTGTACCCGCGGTCGATGAGCAGTTTCACGAAATACCCCGGACCGCAGGAGATGACCAGAATCCGTGCATCTCGGCGGTCTGGAACGTGAGGCAGATAGTTGTGCGTATAGAAACGCGCGAAACGATCGTACCCCGCTTCGATGTCCTCGGGAGCCTCCCAGAACGAGTCGAAGGGCTCCATGCGAGCCGTAAGCGCCACCTCCACCTCCCCCGAGAGCCGCGAGCTGCGACTCTGGTCTTTCATCACGTGAGCAGGCCCTGACTCCGGTACCAATCCGCCGTGGCCTTCGCACCATCCCGAAACGATACGTGGGGCTCGAACCCCAACAGACGTCGCGCTTTGTCCGCCGAAACTTCGAACCCTTTGCGGAAGAAGTCGAGCCGCCGCGTGTGGAGCGGTGGTTGAATCCCCATCGGCCGCAGCGTCTTCTCGAGCACGGTCCCGACGAGCAGGAAGGGCCACATGGGCAGCCGAAACCGCGGCCCCTTCACGCCGACCGACTCCGCTACCGTGCGGACCATCTCCGTCGTGGTGATCGCGGTCGGCCCGGCGAACAGCACCACCTCGCCTACCACCGCGTCCGATTCGGCGGCTTGCCACAGCCCGTCGATCAGGTCGTCCACGAACAACAACGGGTGCAGGTTGCGCCCCCTCCCGACCATCGGAAAACGACCGCGTCGGAGGCCGCGGAACATCTTCAACAGCCGCCGGTCCCCGGGGCCATAGATCTCGGGGATGCGGACGACGACGAGCGGCACCCGTTCCGCCGCTTCGAGCACGACCCGCTCGGCTTCCAGCTTGGTTCGGCCGTAGATGTTCGTGGGGACGCAAGGGGTCGTCTCATCGACCCGCCCGTGCGTGATGCCGTACACACCGATCGTGCTACCGTGCACCACGCGGCGTATGCCCGCCCGCGCGCTCACCGCGAGCACGTTGCGCGTCCCCTCGATGTTGACTTCGTGGTAGTGGCCGTCGGGAACGTTCATCTCGTGCATCGCGGCGGCGAGGTGGAAAACGACGTCGCTCCCGGCGACCGCGCGCTCCACCGCGGCGGAGTCCGTTACCGACCCCATGCGGACATCGACGCCGGCGTCCTCGAGACGCGCGAGGTTGGCCGACTCGGCCGACGTGTTCTTCTGACCCAGGGCGATCACGGTGTCGCCACGTTCGACGCAGCGCTCCGCGAGTCGCGTACCGATGAACCCCGTGCCACCCGTGATCGTTACGTGCATGCGTCATCGGGGAAGTACAGCGACCGTAGCGTCGGTCTCGACCAGCGAGACCCCGGTCGGGATCGCGTACTCGTTCGCACTGTCCCAACCGAACGACCCTTCATCCTCACCCCTGACCAGTCCGGCACCTTCCAGGAACTCCAGGCACGGCTGGTTTCGCTCGGTCCGTCGATAGATGGCGTAGACGCGCTCCAGTCCCGCTTCCTTCGCCCGCGCCACGATCCAGGCCCACATCGACCGTTCGACGTTCCGACCCATTACACGGCAGCTCAGGACGAAATCGACCACGTGCAGCTCGGACTCGTGTCTCGTCAGTCCGATCAGACCGGTCAGCCCGTGCGCGCCGAACCGATCCGACACGCGAACGGTCCAGAATTCGTTCTCGTCGGCATCCGCCCACCTGGCCAGCTCGGTTTCACCCATCCGGCGCGTGGCCATGTTCATCTGGTTCGTCTTGTTGAGCAGCTGCGCAGCGCGCGCGAGATCCGTCGGCGTCAGCCGCTCTATCGTGAGCTCGGTCTCGAGCGTCGCGAGCCATTCCTCGATCGAATCGACCTCCGTGCGAGCGACCCGCCGATCGCGTTCCGCCCGATACATCCCTCCACGCGCCCGGTCTTCCTCCGTGAGCGCGAGCGAGTCGAAGCAGGTGAGCTCGGCCAGCGCGGTCGCGTACTTCGCCGGCGAGCTCGGCCACTCCGGAACGAGCACCTCCGGGAGCGCTTCGCGTACGCGGGCGCGCTCCGCGGGCGAGTCGTCGATGAAGACGACCGACCCCAAGCCGAGGTTCAGCTCTTCGGTCAGCTCCGCGATATTTCGAGCCTTGTCGTCCCAGTTGATCCGCCACGCCGCGAAATCCTCGTGCGACAGCACCATCTCCGGGTGGCGCTCGATCGCCTCGAGCGCGGTGCGCTCCTGGTTCTTGCTCGCGATCCCCAGGACGATTCCGCGATTCGCGAGGCCCTTCAAGGCACGTTGAAAGTCCTGGAATGCCTCGCCGTCGGCATCGTGACCGCCGAGGACGATCGACTCCCACCCATCGTCCCCGACGACGCCCCCCCACAACGTGTTGTCGAGATCCAGGACCAACAGCTTGCGGGCATCCCCCTCGGCCGCCCGCAACGTCGACCGGATCTCACGCGCCGCCTCACGGAACACCGCGTTGCCGAACGGGACTTTCGCCAGATACCAGAGGCGCTCGTTGATCGCTTCCTCCGCGCCCGCGCGGATCCAACCGTCACCATCGAGCAGGATGACGCCGGGCCTGTCCGCCAGCGCCTCGACGAGGGCGAGGTTGGCTTCGAGCAGGAGTCTCCGAAGACCCATCGGGTGCGTGTAGTCGATCGGTCCGAGCCCTCGGGTACTTGGCGGCAGGGTCCAGGTCGGGACGATCACGGTGTCGACCCGATCCCGGATCGAGCCGACCGCCGCCGCGAATCGCTCGACGTCCTCGCGGATATCGACGTGCCCGGAAGCCTCGAAGGCGAGGGCGGAGCGGAACGTCGGCAGGGCTGCGGCCGGTTGCGTCCACACGACCGTGAAGTCGGGTCGGGGCGTCCAGATCGAGTGGCCGGGATCGTAGAGGACCTGCTCCACCTGGCCGTACGGCGCCTCGCGAACCTCGATGTCGGGAACGTCGTCCGAGTTGGTGAGAAAACTCGCGAGATTCTGCGTATTGAAGTCCGAAACGAGGACTCCCGAAGCGACCTGCGCGGACGTCATGATCACGGGGTCAGTTCGTCCACGTAGGCGGCGAGGGTGCCGAGGGTCTGGAGCGGCGATGGGTCGAGCGTCGACGCGGCCGCCAGATCCACGCGCACGCCGAGCTTCTCGAGCCGGTCCTCCGCCGCGACCACGAAGTTCACGAGGTCGATGGACGCCAGATCACCGCCGACGAGCCGCGTGTCGGGCGACAAGGCCAACCGATGATCCGCCGACAGCGTTTCGTTGAGCTCCGCGACGGCGTCGTACACGATGTCGAGTGCGCCTCCGTCGGTCTGCCGCTCGGGGGGGCGGGCCGAGATCGGCGCGGCTTCTTCGGCAGCGGCGGCGGTCTGTCCGTGCGAGAGAACGATACCCCGCTGCCTCGGAGCATAGGTGCTGGCGGCCGGCACGTCGTTCGTGACCACCGACCCGGCGCCGATCAACGCCTGCTCGCCGATCTCGACCCCATCGAGCACCAGCACGTTGGGGAACAGGGTGGTTCGGTCGCCGATCCGGATCGGTCCACGCGTGAACCGATCGTACCCCTTCGCGGAGGAGAGGCTCGGCCCGCGGCTCCCGTTCGTCGCGGCCGGCTGCCCACCGTCGTCCGACGGTCCGTCGGCTCGCGGCTCGAGGAGGCCGCCGCCGATCTTCGACCCTCCGGCCACCGAGACCGACTCGCCGATCTCGACGCCGCCCTGTGACGTGACCTGGGCTCGGGCACCGATGTCCGTGCCGGAGCCGATCCGTATCGAACCGCTCTTCGCGATCACGATGGCGTCCCGGTTGAGGATCACGCCGTCGCCGATCGCGACCCCCTCGGGTCCGGCCCCCCGAGCGTCGACGAGACACCCGTCGTCGATCACGACGTTGTCCCCGAGCCGTATGCCGGCGCCGTTCCGGATCACGATGTTGCGCCCGAAGATCGGCTTGCGCCCCACGCTGCCGAAGAGCGCCGGGCAGAAGATTCGACGGAGAGCGATGCCGAGGGCACCCGGGAGCGGCACGACGAACGTGGTGATGAGCTCGAAACGCACCAGGCTCCAGAGCGAGCCATCGCCCACCACGAGGTCGCGATAACGGCCGAACGCGCCCCTGTCGCCCGCGAACAGCCTGTCGCGCACCAGGTTGGACGAATCGAGGCGTTTCAGTCTAGACTGGCTCATCGTCGGACGTAGGTCTCTCTTCGGCCCGAGGGCGTGGCCGACCCCTGTCGGGGCGGAACAGAACCGAGGGATTGGGCAAGGGCTGTGCCGCTCAACGGCTTAGCGGAGGGCGGTTCGTCAACGGCGGAACGCTCGACATCTCGGGCGTGCGTCAGGCCGCGGCTGGCGCGCCGTTTGCACTCCCCGCGCAAGAGAGCGGGCTATTTGCGACGCAGCAACACCCCCCTCTCGAGGGGGTTCCGGAGGGGGGTCGGCGGGAGACCATGTGCGGCATCGCAGGCATCATCGAGACGGGGATCGACCGCGCGGTGGGCGCCCGCATGCTCGATGCGCTCCGTCACCGCGGGCCCGACGACGCCGGAATCGACGCGACCGACCTCAGCCTGCTGCTGCACGTCCGGCTCTCCGTCATCGATCTCTCCCCCCGAGGCCGACAACCGATCGTGAGTCGCGACGGCCGTCTCCGCTTGGTCGTCAACGGGGAGATCTACAACTACGTCGAGCTGCGAAAACGGCTCGAAGATCGTGGTTGCCGGTTCGAGACGAACACCGACTCGGAAGTCATCCTGCATCTGTACGGCCTCGAGGGGGAGCGTTGCGTCGAGGCGCTCCGCGGGATGTTCGCGTTCGCCATCTGGGATACCGAACGTCGCGCGCTGTTCGCCGCACGAGATCATCTGGGTCAGAAGCCGTTCTATTACCACTGCGATCGTGGTCGTCTCGCGTTCGCGTCGGAGATCAAGGCACTCCTGGCCTGGGACCCGAGTCTGGCCGAGCTCGACCATCGGGCGCTCGATCAGTACCTGGCGCTGAGATTCATCGCACCGCCGCTCAGCATGTTTCGGCGTATCCGCAAGCTTCCCCCCGGGCACACGTTGACGTACCGACCGGGCGAAGAAGTCGAGGTTCGCAGGTACTGGACGCCCACGTACGAGCCCAAGCACGGAGGGTCCGAGGAGGACCTGCTGGATGAGCTCGAAGAGGTGCTGACCGAGGCTTGCGGCGCGCACATGGTCAGCGACGTGCCGGTCGGCGCTTTTCTGAGCGGCGGTCTCGACTCGAGCCTGATCGTCGCGCTGGTCGCGCGACGACTCGGGCACCGGAGGTTACCGACCTTCACCCTCGCGTTGCCACATGCGTCGTACGACGAGGCGCCGTTCGCGAAACAGGTCGCGAAGGCGTGCGAAACCGACCACCACGAGGGAACGGTCGAGCCGACGCTGTCGCTCGCCTTGCCGGCGCTGGTTCGGCAGCTCGACGAGCCGTCGGACCCCCTCTCGGCTCCCACGTACCAGCTCGCTCGTCTCGCGAGCCGACACGT
Source organism: Gemmatimonadota bacterium (assembly GCA_022360695.1). Lineage (GTDB taxonomy): Bacteria > Gemmatimonadota > Gemmatimonadetes > Palauibacterales > Palauibacteraceae > Palauibacter. The sequence goes on along the minus strand of JAKSCH010000073.1, from coordinate 29,044 downwards.
GAAGGTCGTCCTCGGTGGCGACGGCGGCGACGAGCTGTTCGGGGGGTACGACCGCTACTACGGGAACCGGTACGCGGACGCGTACGCACGCATCCCTCACGAGCTGCGTCGCGTCGTGATCGGACCGGCCCTCCGGCTTCTCCCCGACGGACGGTGGTACAAGAGCAAAACGCACCAGATCAAGTGGCTTCACGAGGCGTCGTTCTTCACCCGAGCCGACCGCTACGCGAACACGCTGTCGTACTTTCATTTCAATCGACGGGCTCGCGTCGGTCTCTACGGCGAGGCGATGCGGGCCGCGATCGATGGATTCGAGGCCGAGGGAGCGGTACGCGGACCCTTCGAGACGGACGCCGCCCTCCACCCGATCGACCGCATGCTGTCCGCAGACTCGGCGATCCGCCTGCCGGACCATCCCGTGATGATCACGGACCGGATGACCATGGCGCACGGGCTCGAAGCGCGAAGCCCCTACATGGACGTTCGGTTGGTGGAGTTCGCCGCGCGCCTGCCGGTGGATCTCAAGATCCGCGGGCGGGATCTACGATACCTACAGCGACGACTCGCGCTGCGGCATCTGCCCGAAACGGTCGTGACCCGTCCGAAGCAGGGGTTCTCCTCGGCGTTGCCGTATATGATGCGGGACGAATTCGCCACTCTGTACCATCTGTTTCTGGCGGAGTCGCGTCTCGCTCGGGACGACTTGATTCGACAGGACGCCATAGACGCCCACGTCGGGGCGCACATGGGCGGACGAGCGGACCACGGGCAGCGCCTCTGGCTGCTGCTCAACTCGGAGGTCTGGTATCGCATGCTGATCCTGGGCGAGTCCCAGCGAGACATCGAAGCCGAGATCGCGATCCAGAGCGCGGAAGCGCGGGTGTCGTGAGCGAACCCTCGACCGCGTCATCCGCCCGCGACGCCGCGATCGGGTCGGTGAGGGCGGACCGCAGAGCGTGGGCCCTCTGGGTGCAGACCGCGATCAGCCTCGCACTGGGCGCGGTGCTGCTCCTCGTGGTCGACTGGTCCGAGCTCTATGCCTCGCTCGCCGGGACGCGACCGCTCTGGATCGCCGCCGGCTTCTTCCTGCTGGCGTTGCAGTACCCGGTGACGGCGATCAAGTGGCGGGCTTCGCTCGAGGCTCACGGTCTGAGATGGCCCCTGCTGCGACTGTGCCGAATCGTCGCAGGGGCGGCGTTCTTCAACAACTTCCTGCCGAGCTCGATCGGGGGCGACGGATACCGGGTGGCTCGCACGTGGCCGGAGAGCGCTCCGAAGTCGAGAGCGCTCTCCGCCGTGGTCGTGGAGCGTCTCCTGGGGTTGGGGGCGCTCGTGTTTCTCGGGTTGATCGGGGCCGTGTGGGTCGCCGTGCGTCAGGACGCGCCCACGGCTCGGCTCTACGTGCTCGGATCGGTGCTTGCCCTGCTCGTGGGGTCCGTGGGCCTCGTCTCGGTTCGCTCGGCTCTGCGCGATCGCATCGCCGCCGCGATCCGGGAACGACCGAAATTCGCCGCGCTGGCGCGGAACGTCGCGTTGGTCCGCGCCGCGCGCGGCCCGATGATGCGGCTCGTGGTCCACTCCTTCGTCTTCCACTTCATCGCCGTGTTGGCCGTGTATTTCATACTCGGCGCGCTCGGGGCTACGACCGGCTACTGGAGCGTCGCCCTCGTCGTCGCGGTGAGCGGCCTCGCGGCGGCGCTCCCGATTTCGCTCAACGGGTTGGGGGTCCAGGAGGGCTCGTTCGCCTTCGTGGCGGCTCAGCTCGGCGTGCCGTTCGACTCGGCGCTCGCCGCCGCCGTCGTCGTGCGCGTCCTCGTCCTACCGCTGACATTGATCGGCGGAGCCGTGCATCTCGCCGATCTGCACGTCACCGATCCGGAGCAGCCGATCGACGAGCTGGCCGAGGCGGCGCCGGTGGCGGACGAGTCCCGACCCGCGGCTCGAGCGACCCCGAGCCGGCGCTGAGCCGCGCGGTTCAGCGCCGAATCGGGATCTGTCGCTCATCCGCAACACCGCATCAGCCCGTCCGGCGTCCCGTCTCGGGGACGGCCGCACCCCGGACCGATGCGACCGCGCTCCGTGAGGCATGGAGGTTGCCCCGAGCCGCCGTATGCCGAACCAGCCGAAGCTCTCGATCGTCGTGCCCGTGCTCGACGAGGAGGAAAACGTCGGTCCGCTGGCCGAGAAGGTGCGGGCCGCGCTCGGCGACAACGACTGGGAGCTCATCTTCGTGAACGACGGGAGCACCGACTCGACCGCACAGGTCGTCGCCGGGCTCGGCGAGGCGGATCCTCGCGTGCGCCTGGTATCGCTCGCGCGTCGCTACGGTCAGTCGACGGCGATGCAGGCGGGGTTCGACCATTGCCGCGGCGAGGTCGTGGTGACGATGGACGGCGATCTCCAAAACGATCCCGCCGACATCCCCGCGTTGTTGGACAAGCTCGCCGAAGGGTACGATCTCGTGGCGGGGTACCGGATGGCCCGGCAGGACAAGTGGCTGACTCGCAAGATCCCCTCGAAGATCGCCAACCGGATCATCCGCTGGATCACGAACGTGCCGATTCGCGACAACGGGTGCTCGCTCAAGGCCTATCGGCGCGAGCTGCTCGAGCGAATGCGACTGTACTCGGATCTGCACCGGTTCATCCCCGCTCTGGCCGCCGGTACGGCCGCCGCCCGCATCGCCGAGCTCGAGGTTCGCCACCACCCGCGGATCGCCGGCGAGAGCAGCTATGGTCTGTCGCGCGTCGGGAAGGTGCTGGCCGACTTGATCACCGTGAAGATGATCCGCTCGTTTCGGTTGCGGCCCCTCCGGTTGTTCTCGCTCTGGGCGATGGCGCCGCTGCTCGCCGCGCTGTTGTTGGGGGTCGCCGCGAGCGCGAGTCTTCTCTTCAACTCCTACCGGTGGGTCGACATCGGGCTTTCGTTCGGCTCCGTCGTGCTGCTGCTGATCGCGCTGTCGGCCTATCTGCTGATGCTCGGGCTCTTGGCGGAGTTCTTCATCCGATCCAAGCGCCGGCAAGGCGCCGTGAGCGCGCCGGCGAGAGGAGAGTTGCTCGCGTGACGCGGATGGGTCGAGAGCACGAAGTGGCGCGACGTCGGGACGGTGGCTCGAACGGGGACGGAGCACGACCCGATCTCACCATCATCGTACCCGTAACCGAGAACCCGCAGGCGCTCGACGAGCTCTACGACGAGTTCCGCGCCGTGTTCGACGAGCACGGCGAGACCGCCGAGTTCTTGTTCGTCGCGGAGGTGTGGGGGACGGATACGCTCGCGCCGATCCAGGCGCTCGCCGAATGGGGCCACCCCATCCGGGTGTTCGAGGCGGGGGAACGCGCCGGCGAGTCGAACCTGCTGCTGGTGGCGCGAGAGCACGCTCGCGGTGAGCTCCTGGTCACGTTGCCGGCCTACCGCCGGATCGAGCCCTCGGAGCTCCTGAAGCTGGTCGAAAGCGTGCGCGGAGGCGCGGCGCTCGCGACGGCCGTGCGGATCCAGAAGAGAGATCACCTGCTCAACCGAATCCAGCACTGGGGCTTCCACATCCTGCTCCACGGGTTCGTGGGCACGAGGTTCCGCGACCTCGCGTCCGGCGTTCGGGTCATGCGGCCGGAGGTGCTCGACGAGGTCCCCCTCTACGGGGACGCGTTCCGGTTCCTGCCGCTGCTCGCGAGTCGGGAGGCCTTCGTCGTCGAAGAGGTCGAGGTCACGCAGCACGGACGCGATCAGCGCGCCAAGCTCTACTCGCCCGGCACGTACCTTCGACGTCTGATCGACCTGCTGGGGATGGCGTTTCTCAGCCGTTTCACCCACAAGCCGCTGCGGTTCTTCGGTCTCGTGGGGACGATACTGGCGTTGATCGGGGGCGTGATGCTCGCGGTGACTGCGTTCCAGCGTTTCGCCGGCGACACGCCGCTCGCGAACCGCCCCGCGCTCGTCCTGGCGGTCCTGGCCGTGGTGCTCGGCGTCCAGTCGATCGCGCTCGGGTTGATCGGAGAGATCATCGTCCACTTCTCGGTGGGCGATCGCGCGACCTACCGCCTCGAGCGACCGATCGTCGTACCGGAGGAGACGCCGATACGTGCCAGCGGACCTACCCCCGAGCGCGCCGTGGAAGAACGCGACGGAGACGAGACGAACGGTGAGAGGGATCCCGGCACCGATCGATCCGCGGCCCCGACGGCTTGAGGGGGCCGACTACCACCCTTACCCGCCTACTCGCAGTGGAGACAATAGACCCGCGTCACCCCGTCGCGTCCGACGGCCTTCTCTACGCCGGTGGCCGCCGCATACGCGATCACGTCTCGAAGCTCCTGCGGTAGCCCGACTTCATCGTCCGGGCCGATCTCCCCCGAGGTGGTGAGCCAGATTCTCCGGTCCGGGTTCTCCGCCAGCAGACGATCGAACTGGCTCCGCGAGCGCAGGAGCTCCGAGGAAGCGTAGAATTCGCGGAACACGCCCGGCTCGTCCGACTCGGAGTACAGATACGCGTACGCGTCGTTCTCACCGCGCAGCCAGTAGTCCACCTCACCCACGTACCAGGCCTGCTCGAGGACGTCCACGGCGATCACGATGTCGTCCTCGGCGGCATTCTCTCGCACGTAGTCGCCCGGCAGCGCGTGGTCCGCTCGAAACGAACGGGCATGGAGCGCCGGGTCCGTCGGGTCGCCGTGCTCGAGCGTCGTCACTCCGATGGCTTGTGGAACCCCATGCTGGCGCAGGAGCCCCGAGCCGACCACGAGGCTCGACACGCCGAGCGTAGCGGCGACCAGCCGCGTCCGAGGGAGCTTCGCGCGCGTGAGGATCCAGGCGACCCCACCCGCGAGACTCAAAGCGGCGAGCAGCACGACGAACGGATAGAGATGCGCGAAGTACCGCGGCGCGCCCCACCTCAGCACCGCTCCGATCGCGAGGATGGGCAAGATCACCGAAAGCGCCATGGCCCGGACGGGAATCGCGTCGGCCCGCGTGAACACCGTCCACAAGATCGCGACCCCGGCCAGCCCCACCGTAGCCGGCTGCTGCTGTAGCAACGTGATCGCGTACGGGTACGGGAAGTAGATCACCGCCTTGATGCCTTCGACGGGTCCACGCGAGACGACCATGGCCGCCGTCCAAGCGAGACCGATCACGCACAGCGCACCGACCGCGAGACGCTCGCGGGAGGCCATTCGCAGCAGCCCGGGCCGATCGACGATGAGACCGACCAGGGCCATAGCCGCCGCTGCGGCCAGCTGACCCAGCGACACCATCGCCGCCGCCAGCCCGAGGATCAGGCACAGGACGATGGGCACCGCCGGCGGTCGCTCGTCCCTTCGACTTCGCAGGAAGAGATACGCGGCAAACCCGAGCCCCAGACCCACGAGCGCCGCGACGATCCAGATCGAACCGACCGTCGGCATGACCGGCGGCAAGTCGTCGCGCGCGAGCTGTCGACCGGCTTCCAGCCCGGGCCACGCTCGATACGGAATCTGGACGAAGAACCGATCGTACGCGGCCGCCAACCCGGCCCCGATCGCCGCGACGCTCAGCATCCGTGCCACGGAAACCGCGGCCGCACCCGCGAAGGCGATCGGAAGCACCGCGTACTGTACGACGAAGATGCCGAGCGCATGCATCGAGATCGTCGCCGCGAACGCGACCGAGCCGAGGGCCAGATAACGACCCCGACCCGTCGTCGCCCACCTCCATAGCCAACACCCCGCCAGGAAGTAGAAGAGGATGAACGGCGAGTACATCCGCGCGAGTCGCGAGAAGACGAGGTGCCATTCCGATACCGACAGGAGCGCACCCGCCGCAAACGCCGGTACCGCCCCGACCATCGTGGACCCCACCACGAACAGGGCAGCCGGCGTCAGGCTCCCGATCAACGCGGGGCCCATGCGATACGACGCCTCGCGCTCCAACCCGACGCGCCCGGCGATGACCGCATTGAGCCAGGTGTACGGGAGCGCACGACGATACTCCATCCCGCTCGGCATCTGCGCCGTTCCCGTCTCTACGAGTGATCGAGCCGCGAGCGCGGTCGTCTCCTCATCCCCGTGGAAGCTGAGGTTCGACAGCTGCGCCACCCGAGGGGGCAGGCTGATCGCGATGAGCAGGATCGCGCCGAGCCATAGGTGCTTCCTGGGGACGGCGCTCGGCGTCGCGAGCCACGCCATTACGTCGGACGCCGCGGAGTTGTGGTTATCGTGTGGCAGTGTACGGTCCCGGAACGTGTTGTAATGGCGCCTAGATAACGCCTGGCGGTCGTCGCATCCGACCGATCCCTGTCCCTCGACGTCAAAATCCATTCCGTCGAGGGTCTCTGTCGAGAGCATCCCGACGCCCTGGATCGACGCCCGAGACCCCGGCTACCGAGCTCGCGCCGAACTTTCCCGCGAGGGTCTCCGTAGGGTGAAGAAGTCCGACCCTCGCGTAGCGACGCGTCCGCGACTCGTGCCCATCACTTCCGAGAGGTGCTTCGATGTACACACGACGAACCGTCCCGCCGACGCTGATCGCCACGTTCCTGGCAGGGGCCTGCGCTCCGGCGGATCAGTCCGCGGTGGCGGAGTACGGCAGTCCGGACGAGGCGGTACCCGCGATCATCCCGGTCTCTTCTTTCTTCGACAACCCCGAGATCGCCGGCGCCCAGATCTCGCCCGACGGCGAGTGGCTCTCCTATCTCAAGGCGTACGAAGGGAAGCTCAACGTCTTCGCGAAACGGATCGGGTCGGACGAAGAGATCCAGCTGACCGACGACACGGAGCGCCCGGTGACCGGGTACTTCTGGGCGATCGACGCGTCGAAGATCCTATATGTCCAGGACAAGGGCGGGAACGAGAACTTCCACATCTACGCCGTGCCGGTCGACGGGACCGCGACGCCCGAAGCGCGCGACCTCACCCCGTACGACGGGGTGCGCGCGCAGATCTTCGCGGTGCCGACCGACGCCCCGGATCGGATCCTCGTCGGACTCAACCGCCGAAACCCACAGGTGTTCGACGCCTACTGGCTCGATCTGGAGAGCGGCGACCTCACCATGGTGGCCGAGAACCCGGGTCGTCACGGGGGTTACCTGATCGATCACGAACTTCGCGTTCGCGTGGCGCTCGGGCAGAACGCGGAGGGCGGCTCGGACATCTTCGCGCGCGACGACGAGGCGTCGGAATGGCGGCTCGTCGCGAGCTACCCACCCGATGAGAACGTCAACCCGATCCAGTTCCACAAGGACAATCGGCGGCTCTACATCTCGAGCGATCACGGGGACGTGGATCTGAGCGGCTTGGTCTTGATGGACCTCGCGACCGGCGAGACCGAGGAGGTGGAACGGGATCCATCCGGGGAAGTGGACTTCGGCTCCGCGATCTTCAGCAACGTGACCGATGAGCTCATCGGCACCGCATACGTGGCGGATACCACGCGGATCTATTTCCGCGACGACGACTGGGCGAGCGATTTCGCCAAGCTGCGGGCCGTGCACGCGGGCTCGCCCAACGTGAACAGCAGCACGCTCGACGAGCGCACGTTCGTCGTGTCGTTCAACGATCCGATCGATCCGGGGGCCACGTATCTGTTCGACCGCGACAGCGGCGATACGGAGTTCCTGTTCCGGCCACGCCCGTGGCTCGAGGGGAAGGGGCTCGCCGACATGCAGCCCGTGTCGTATCAGGCCCGTGACGGCCTGACGATCCACGGATATTTGACGACGCCGCGGGGCATGCCGGCCGAGGACCTGCCGATGATCCTCGTCGTGCACGGCGGCCCTTGGGCGCGCGATACCTGGGGCTACCAGCCCGAGGTCCAGCTCCTCGCGAACCGCGGCTACGCCGTGCTCCAGATCAACTACCGAGGCTCGACGGGATACGGGAAGAGCTTCCTGAACGCCGCCGTCGGGGAGTGGGCCGGTGCCATGCACGACGACCTCGTCGACGGCGTCGAATGGGCGGTTGCCGAAGGGATCGCCGACCCGGAGCGCGTCGGGATCTACGGCGGCTCGTACGGCGGATACGCGACGCTGGTCGGCCTCACGTTCACGCCCGAGGTGTTCGCGTGCGGTCTCGACTACGTGGGACCGTCGTCCCTCGTCACGCTGATCGAGTCGTTCCCGGCCTACTGGCGGCCGTTCCTCGAGGGCACGTTCTATCGGCACGTCGGCGATCCGGCGGACGTGGACGATCTCGAGGACATGCAGGCGCGCTCGCCGCTCAACTTCGTCGGTCAGATCGAGGACCCGATCATGATCGTCCAGGGCGCGAACGATCCGCGGGTCACACAGCGCGAGTCCGATCAGATGGCGATCGCGCTTCGGGATCGAGGCATCCCCGTGACCTACCTGCTGGCCGAGAACGAGGGTCATGGGTTCGCGAACGCGGACAACCGCATGGCGCTCTACCGGTCGATGGAGGTGTTCTTCGGCGACTGCTTGGGCGGCCGCGTCGATCCGGACGTCGACCCGGCGGTCCAGGCGCAGATCGACGCGCTCACCGTGGACGTGGACCGACTGACACTTCCGGAAGCCACGAGCGAACAGCAGTGATGTCGGGCTAGCCGCGCTCCGCCCGAAATGGTGCCATACCTCGATACGGGTATTGTCGGGTGACGCGTGAGGCGAGACTCTCGGGCGAAATAAAAGGAGGTCGTGTGCTGGAGCCGTTCAGCGTTCGTTCATCGAGGAGCCGCTACGTCGGTCTCCTGGCCTGCTGCATCGCCGTCCTCACGGCCTGCGAGCCCGACATGCCGGAGTTCGAGGGCGACTTCGGTTTCGACTTCGTCTACGAGCCGGGCGAGTCGTTCGCGTTCGACCTCCCGTTGAAAGGCTCGGATACGGGTGCGGAGAACGTGGTGACGTTCCCCCCGGTACCCCCCGACGAGAAGGACACCTTCCGCAGGTGGGGCCGGGCGTTTCGTAGCGAGTACGTCGCGGTGAAGATGAAGTCGCTGGGCCCCGACAATCGTGCGAAGAAGCTGGACGGGCAGGTCGACGTGCGACCCGGACCGAACGAGCCGTGGATCGAGGCGGTGGGGGAGTGGCAGGGGGTTCCCGTCGAGGTCGACAACGACTTTCGCGTGGATCTGGCCCCCGATCGGCTCCGCGAGCTGAACGAGGTCCTGTTCGAGGACCGGGGTCCGATCTCGATGCGGGTCATCGGTCTCACCGACCAGGGCCCCGTGGACATGGAGCTCGAGGTGATCGTCTACATCCGCTTCACCGCCTCGGCCGACCACGAACCGGAGCGAGCGGAGCTCGGTGCCAGCCTCTGGCGAGGGACGTTTGCTGCACCACACCAGTAAGATGAGTGTCGAACCCGTCCGCCCGATCGCCGACTAGGGGAATCGGGAGCGGTCGATCCCGGGGATGATGCGGAGCGCGTTCTCGTAGTAGACCTTCCGTAGCACCTCGTCGGGAAGATCCAGCCCGTACATCCGCCAGAACGCGTGGTAGCGCCGATAATACGGGAAGTACTCGTCGGCGCTCTCCAAGACGCGGAAGTACGTCGGGTACTCCTCGGGTTGCCACGAGTCCTTCCCCATCAGGATGCGATCCTGGTATTCGACGAAGAACTCGTGGCCGAACCGCGGCTGTCTGCCCGGCTCGTAGATGACCGCGCCGAGCCCGACGTTCATGTTCGGGATCTCGTCCAACGTCTGCCCCAGGCGACCGAGATCGTTCCCCAGCCACGCCAGGTGGGCCGCGATGAACGTGGTTCCCGGGTGGCGACGGAACATGTTCAGTTGCTCGCCGAGCACCTGCTCGAACGTGAAGTCGCTCCGCTGCTGGCCACGGCGCGGCCGCAAACGGAGCTCGAGCCAACGCTCGTTGCGCTCGTCCATCGGCTGCCAAAACTCGGCCGGGTCCGCCGAGTGGATCAGCACCGGGATCCCGAGCTCTCCCGCCTTCGCCCAGATCGGGTCGAGCCGTGGGTCGTCGACGGGCACGCGCTCGCCCGCTCCGTCTCGGATCCACATCCCGAGGCTCTTGAAGATCTTGAGACCCCGGGCACCGGCCTCGACATCGCGCTCGAGCTGCGCGGCCGCGAGCGCGCCGAACTCCGGATCATCGATGTTCTGGAAATCGATGTTGGCGAAGACAACGAAGCGGCCCGGGTACGCGGTCTCGAACGCTTCGATCTGATCCCGGAGCCAGGCCCCGCTGCCACCGCTCAGGTTCACCCCGACCGCGAGATTCAGCGCGTCCATGTCCCGCACGAGCTGGTCGAGCTCCTCGCGCGGCATCGTGCCGCGCAGGTGGAGATGCACATCCACGAACGGGAACGCGGCGCGAGGCACCGGGCTGCCCGGCACGACGAGCGTAGACCGTGGGTCGTAGTCCTCGACCGTCATGGGCAGCGTCGTATCGGGGCGTGCCGGCGGCGGTCCGCGGCGTACCTGTCCGGCCAGCGTCGGAACGGCCGCCAGGAGGGCCAGGATCGGAAGCGCGATCCCACGGGCACGAACGCGCCGATGCATGAGATGCCCGAAACTGCCAAGCGGACGCATCCGACGGTCGAGTCGGTCGACGGATCTCATCGGAACGTCGCGGCCATCGCGTCGGCCAGCCCGTCGATCATCCGCTCACCGAGCTCCGGGGTCGCTCCGCGAGCGTCGCCGAGGATCCCATTAGGCGTCACGGCCGCGAAGCCTTCGCGGATCATGCGATCGACGAGCTCGGCCCGCTCCTCCGGCTTTGCGGAGAACCCGGCTTCGGCCAGCTCCGTCCGCACGAGGTCGCGGTGAAGGGCCATCATGATCGATGTCTCTGCTATGTCCGCGTGACCCCCCACCCGCTCGCCAAGCCCCGCTTCTCGCTGGGCGATGTCGCGCCATACGTCGATGACCTCCATGAGGTTCGTGTACGCCTCTACCGAACACTCGGCCCCCGCCGCTTCGTTGAGCGCCGCCAACCCCTCCCGTAACGGATCGAAGTTGCCGCCGTGAGTCGGAATGTAGCAGATGCGTCGAAACCCGTGTGCGGCCAGGCTCACGCAATAGTCCGTGCATACCCGGTGGAACGTTTCACGCTCGAGCGACACGGTACCGGCGAACGACATATGGTGCTGCGAGCACCCGACCCGGATGGTGGGACCGACCAACGCCCCGCCGATCCGCTCCGCCACTTCGAGCGCCAGCCGATCCCCGTGCTCGGCGTCCATGAACAGCGGGAGGTGCGCGCCGTGCTGCTCGACGGCACCGGTGGCCACGACGACGGTCGTGTAGCCCCCCGCGATCGCCTCCGCGATCTCGGGCGAGGTCATCCGCTCCATTCGGAGCTCGTCGAGCGACTCGATAGCGCGCTTCCTTTCGTGTCTCCAGCGGTTTCTGTCTCCGAATTGTTAGGATAACGTACGGCTCGACCCCATCCCACGAGGTGTCCCCATGCGCACGTATCTCCGACGGTTTGCTTGCGGAATCCCCCTGGCGCTGCTCGCCGGGATCCTCCATTGGCCCGCCATGGCCGCCGGTCAGGCGACGGACCTGGAGGCGGCCACCGCGGCGCTCGAGTGGCGCCAGATCGGACCGACCATCATGGGCGGTCGCGTGGCGGATCTTGCGGTCGACGAGAACGATCCATCGACGTTCTACGTCGGCACCGCGACCGGTGGCCTGTGGAAGACGATCAACGGCGGGACCACGTTCGAGCCCGTGTTCGACGACCAGCCGACGGCATCGCTCGGCGACGTCACGCTCGCTCCGTCGAACCCGAACGTCGTGTGGGTCGGGACGGGCGAGCCGCAGAATCGTCAGAGCTCGCCTTGGGGGATGGGCGTCTTCCGTTCCACGGATGCGGGTCTGACGTGGGAACACCTCGGCCTCACGAACACACACCATATCTCGCGCATACAGGTCCACCCGCGCGATCCGGACGTGGCCTACGTCGCCGCGGTCGGACACCTGTGGGGCTCCAACCCGGAGCGCGGCGTCTACCGCACCACGGACGGCGGAGAGTCGTGGGAGCACGTCCTCTACATCGACGACCACACCGGGGCGATCGATCTGGTCATGGATCACCACGACCCCGAGACGCTCTTCGCCGCGATGTACCAGCGGCAACGTGCCCTGTGGGGGTTCAACGGGGGCGGGCCCGGCAGCGGGATCTACCGCACCACGGATGGGGGCGACAACTGGACGGAGCTCACCGAGGGGCTCCCCAACGGCGATATGGGTCGCATCGGTCTCGAGATCTTCCGAGGCGATGGCAACCTGGTGTACGCGATCGTCGAGGCGGATGCGCGACGACCGGGTCAGGGAGGGTTCGGGCCGGGAGCGCCGGATCGAAAGACGGGTGTCTACAAATCGACCGACCGCGGCGAGACCTGGGCGCAGGTCAGCACGACGAACAACCGCCCCATGTACTACAGCCAGATCTGGATCGACCCGAACGACCCGGAGCGGATCTATCTGGGCGGCGCGAACATGTACCGGTCGTCGGACGGCGGGAACAACTTCACCCCCGACGCCGCGTCCGAAGTGCACTCCGATCACCACGCGCTCTGGATCAACCCCGCAAACTCGAGCCACCTGATTCTGGGTGGTGATGGTGGCGTCTCGATCAGCTGGGATCGGTCCGACAACTGGCGGCAGCTCACGAATCTTCCGCTCGCGCAGTTCTACGAGATCGGCGTCGACGACCGAGATCCCTATCATGTGTGTGGAGGGCTCCAGAACAACGGATCGTGGTGCGCGCCTTCCGAGACCTGGTCGAACCAGGGGATTCGGCCCAGGGACTGGTACAACGTGGGTGGTGGCGATGGGTTCTTCACCGTCATGCACCCGACCGAGCCGCTCATGCTCGGGGAGTCGCAGAACGGCAACATCTACCGGAAGAACCTCGCTACCAACGAGGCGCTCCGCATGCGTCCGATCCGTACGCCGTCGGCCGCCGAAGAAGCCGAGATGGACTCGGACGACCTGAACTACCGGTGGAACTGGAACGCGCCGATCGTGCTCTCGAGCCACGATCCGAGCACGATCTACTACGGCGGCAACCACGTCTTCAAATCGACGGACTTCGGTCAGCGGTGGGAGGAGATCAGCCCGGACCTGACGAAGAACATCGATCGGACGACGCTGTCGATCATGGGCGTCATGGGCGACGAGCCGATGATGTCCGCGAACGACGGCACCTCGACGTTCGGCAACCTGGTCTCGCTCGCCGAATCGTCGATCGATCCCATGGTCCTGTGGGCGGGAAGCGACGACGGGAACGTGCAGGTCACGCGCGACGGTGGCGCGACATGGACGAACGTCGCGCCGAACATGCCCGGCTTGCCCGAGCAGGTGTACATGACCCGGATCGTCGCCTCGCACGGCGACGCGGGAACCGCATGGGTCGCCGGTGACAACCACCGAAACGACGACTTCGCGCCGTACGTCTACGTGACGAACGACTTCGGCCAGTCCTGGCGAGCGATCACCGACGGCCTACCGGACGGTTGGTCGATGAACGCGCTACAACAGCACCCGCACGCCGCGAACCTCCTGTTCGCGGGGAACGAGATCGGTGTCTACTTCTCGATCGACGCGGGCGACGCGTGGCACCCCCTCGCTCGGAACCTGCCGACCGTGCCGGTCGACGACATCCAGATCCAAGCGCGCGAGAACGACTTGGTGATCGGCACCCACGGTCGTGGGATCTGGATCATGGAGGACATCACGCCGCTCGAGCAGATGAGCCAGACCGTGCTCGCTTCGGATGTCCATCTGTTCGATACACGACTGGCTACCGCGTACAACATCCACACGCCGCAGGGGTGGACGCCGGGCGTGTTCGAGGCCGAGAACCCGCCGCGCGGCGCGCGGATCCGCTACTGGCTCGGGACCGAGCTGACGGCCGATCAACCCGTGGCGCAAGGCGGCGGCGGCGGGGAAGAGAACCCCGTGGGATCCGGACCGATGGCCGACGGCGATGGCTCGAGGGAGGGCGGGCGTGAGGCCGATGGCTCGAAGGCGACCATCACGATCCTCGACGCCGACGGTGGTGTGGTCAGAGAGCTCGAAGGCGGTGGGGCGCGTGGGCTGCACGAGGTGATCTGGGATCTCCGTTACGAACCGCCGGCCGCCGCACCCGGTGGCGGGAACTTCTTCCGTGGACGGTCGCAGGCTCCGATGGTGCTGCCCGGCACGTACACCGCTCGTCTGAACGCGGCGGGTCAGACAGCGGAGACCGCGGTCGAGGTACGGCTCGATCCCCGAGTTCAGATCGGGATGGACGATCTCGCGGCGCGACAGACCGCGCTCATGAGCGCGTACGAGCTCGCGACGCCGACGAACGAGGCGCTCGCCGCGGTGGGTCGGATCCGCGAGCAGCTATCGGAGGCGAAGGGTAAGGTCGAGAAGACGGCGGACGCGCCGGAGTCGCTGACGGAGGAGATCGAAGCCATCGAGGAGGATCTCGATGAGATCGGCGACGAGCTCGGCAAGGCGAGGGGGGGTGCGGGCGTCACCGGCTCGCTGGGCTCGTATCACGCCGCGCCCACGGCCAACATGCTCTGGAGCATCGAGCGAGGCTGGGCCGCGCTTCCGGGCGCCGTCGAGCGCGTAAACACGCTCATCACGACGCGCATGCCCGCGCTGTTCGACGCCATGAGCGCCGCGGGTATCGGGACGGACCTCGGTGACCCGATCGAGATTCCGGTTCCCCCGCTTCGCTGAACCGCTGAACGGCCGGGGCGCTCGAGCGTCCCGGCCGCTTCCCCCGCGCGCCCCGACGCCGTCGATTCTCGATCCCGCCTCGGGCGCCCCCGATCTCGCGGTGCTAACATGCAGGGTCGCGGTGCTCCCGGGCGTTTTCGCCGCGCGCCGCGTCCGCCTCGAATCAGGAGATAACACGATGCGATCGGACTCCCCCGTCGCGCACGACCGTGCGCTTCGTCGCTCACTCGCCGCCTTGACGGTCGCCGCTGGCCTCGTGAGCCCGAGCGTCATGGCGGCGCAGAGCCTCACGAGCCCGCAGGATTTCTTCGGCCACGACATCGGCGCCGACTACGAGCTGCCGGACTACGCGGATCTCACCGGCTACTGGGAGACGCTGGCGTCCGAGTCGCCTCGCATGACGCTGCAATCGATCGGGCAGACCGCCGAAGGTCGCGAGCAGTTGATGGCGATCGTCACGTCACCGGAGAACCACGCCGACCTGGACCGGTATCGCGAGATCTCGGCCCGTCTCGCGCGCGCGCAAGGCGTCGATGAGGACGAAGCGCGGGCGCTGGCACGGGAGGGCAAGGCGGTGGTGTGGATCGATGGCGGACTCCATGCGACCGAGGTGCTCGGCGCGCAGCAGCTCATGGAGACGCTATGGCAGTTCGTGAGCGGCACCGATGACGAGACGATGCGGATCCTCGACGACGTCGTGATCCTGTTCGTCCACGCGAATCCCGATGGGATGGACCTGGTGTCGAACTGGTACATGCGCACCGAGGAGGAGGCCCACCGTTCGACCCGCGGCGTGCCGGTCCTGTACCAGAAGTACGTCGGACACGACAACAACCGCGATTTCTACGCTTCGACGCAGCCAGAGTCGGAGAACATGAACCGCGTGATGTACCGCGAGTGGTACCCGCAGATCGTCTACAACCACCACCAGACCGGGCCCACCGGGACCGTGATGTTCGCGCCGCCGTTCCGGGATCCGTTCAACTACAACATCGATCCGATGGTCATCACGGGGATCGATCTCGTGGGCTCCGCGATGCACTCGCGATTCACGGCGGAGGGCAAGCCGGGGGCGACGCGTCGGCGCGGGGCCAACTACTCGACGTGGTGGAACGGGGGTCTGCGCACCACGCCGTACTTCCACAACATGATCGGTCTGCTCACCGAGACCATCGGTCACCCGACGCCGATGGAGATCCCCCTCGTCATGGGACGCATCGTGCCCAACGATGGGCTTCCCGCGCCGATCCAGCCGCAGCCGTGGCACTTCCGACAGTCCGTCGACTACTCGGTGACGGCCAACAAGGCGGTCCTCGACCTGGCGTCGCGCTACCGCGAGACCTTCCTCTACCGCATCTGGCGCATGGGGATGAACTCGATCGAGCGGGGGAGTCGCGACCACTGGACGATCCACCCCAAGCGGGCGGATGCGCTGGCGTCCGAGCTCGACCTCGATCGCGACGGCGTCGACTTCGCGCAAACGGTCGGAGGGTTCAGTCTCACCGCCGGAGACCGCGACGACTACCTCAAGATGTTCACCCCGGAGACCCGCGATCCACGCGGGTACATCATCCCGGCGGATCAACCCGACTTCGGCACCGCCACGAAGTTCGTGAACTCGCTGCTCGAGACCGGCACGATCGTGCACCGCGCCACCGCGAACTTCGAGGTGAACGGGCGGACGTATCCGACGGGCTCGTTCGTCGTGCAAGCGGCACAGGCGTTCCGGCCGCACGTCCTCGACATGTTCGAGCCTCAGGATCACCCGAACGACTTCCAGTACCCCGGGGCCCCACCGACCCCGCCATACGACAACGCGGGGTGGACGCTCGCGCTACAGATGGGGGTGGAGTTCGATCGGATTCTCGACGGGTTCAGCGGACCCTTCCTACCGATCGAGACGTGGAACGCCGAGCCGCTCGCCGGCACGGTCGGCGGGATGCACAACGGTGCCGACGGTTATCTGTTCGGCCACGAAGCCAACGACGCGTTCATCGCGATCAACCGGCTCCAGGCCGCCGGACGCGAGGTCTACTGGCTGACCGAGTCCGTGGACGTGGACGACGGCTCGACGCACCCGGCCGGCACCTTCTTCGCGAAGGGGGCGTCGTTCGATCAGGTCGCGGACCTAGCGGTCGAGCTCGGGATCGACTTCACCGGCGTCGAGCTCGACCCGGAGGTCGATGCCATGCGGCTGAACGAGCCACGCATTGCGCTTTGGGATCAGTACGGTGGCTCGATGCCATCGGGTTGGATTCGCTGGATCCTCGAGCAGTTCGAGTACGCCGACATGGAGGTCGTCTACCCGCAACGGCTAAACGCGGGTGACCTGCACGACGACTTCGACGTGATCGTGTTCCCGCACGGCGCGATCGGCTCGCAGTTCGAAGAGTTCTTCGCGGGGGTGCCCGATTCGCTGCGCGCCCAGATGGAGCGGCAGTTCCGGGGACCGGACCCCGAGGTGATCCCGACCGAGTACCACGATCGGCTCGGTCGCGTCACGCCGGAGAGGACGCTCGAGCCGCTTCGCGAGTTCCTCGAGGACGGGGGCTCGATCGTGACCATCGGGGGCTCGACGGATCTCGGCAAGGCGCTCGGTCTCCCGCTCGAGGACCACCTGGTCGACGCGGACGGCGAGCTCACGCGCGAGAAGTACTACGTCCCGGGCTCGATCCTCCGCGTCCGCGTCGACGACACCGCGCCGGTTGCGACCGGGATACCCTCCGACCTCATGGTCTCGTTCAACAACAGCCCGGTCTTCCGGCCGACCGCGCTCGAGACGCAGGACAGCGACATGACGTCGTCGGTTCGGCCGCTGGCCTGGTTCGACTCGGACGAGCCGCTCGTGAGCGGTTGGGCCTGGGGGCAGGAGTATCTGGCGGAGGGCGTGACCATGGCCGAGGCGCAGGTCGGCGACGGCACCCTGTATCTCTTCGGTCCGCTGATCACGCGGCGCGCGCAGCCGCATGCGACGTTCAAGTTCCTGTTCAACGCGATCGCGCTCTCGAACGCGGAGGACCGCAGGCCGTAGGGCACCGTTGCCTACGTACGTGGTTCCACCGGTATAGAGACGCGCTCGAGCAGGGGGGCACATCGATGAACCGGCGGCGTGTGGACTGCATACCACCTGAATCGGCGGGGCGCGAGCGTCGTCCTCATCGACGTCTACGGCCCCGGCAACAGCCGAGCGAGCTCCGGCGGCGAAACGCGTCAGATGCAGGCGGATTCGGCCAGCGACGTATACACGCGCAGCGCGATCAACTCGTATCGCTGGCGAGACCGTCGACGACGGGTATCGTCGGGCGTTCACGGTCCTGAAAGACGAGTTCGCGAGGGGCTAGGGCGCGCGCTCCGATTCGAGTCGGCGCTCGAGCCATTCGAGCGATGAGGCCGCGTACGCGGCGCAGCTATACGCTTCGTCATCGCTCGAGTCGCGCTGAAACCCGAAGAATTGCGGGTGGGGAGCGAGAAACACGTCGCACTCGAGCGCCGCGATGCGAGCTATGCTTTCTCGCAGCACGTCCCCCGTCCCCTCGCTGAACCGGAACCCATCGCGCGAGACGGGGCTCAGGCTGTCGATGTAGGCGATGGTCCGACAGCGACCCTCTTCGCAAACGCGCCAGGTCCAGGAGGTCCCGCCCGGGGTGTGTCCCGGCGTCGCAATCGCGGTCAGTCCCAGCTCGCCGAGGCCAGGGGACCATCCATCATCGATCACTTCGACCGAGGCTACGGGCGGGAATCCGGAGCCCGACATGCCGAACTGCGGGTCGTCCGGCTGCAGCTCACCCGCGAGGAGCACCTTCGCCGCCGGCTCGCGCGCGACGAGACGAGCGCCGCTCGCGCGCTGGAGCGCCGCCAGACCGCCGGCATGGTCGAAGTGCGCGTGCGACAGCCCCAAGATCTCGATGTCGGTGAGACGATATCCGAGCGACCGTATGTTCTCGGCGATGATCGGCGCGCTCTGAGGAAGCCCTCCATCGAGGAGGATGAGACCTTCGCCCGAGTCGATCAGCACGGCGGAGAGCCCTCCGGGCCCTACGTACCAGGTTCGGGGCGCGAGCTGCACCGGTCCCTGCGGGGCATTCCAGGCCAGACACGGGCCGCACTCGATGGGTGGATCCACGACGAGCTCGGCGTCGGTTCCGGATTGACCCGCGACCGGGAGGACGGTCAGCGACCCCGCGACGCCCGCGCCGAGAAGCGCGAGGCGGCGAGTCCCTGCCGTCAACGGACCGCGGTTTCGGTGATCGCCTGGTAGACGAGCCGCCGCGAGAGCGAGCGAACGTCGGGTCGACCTTCGCCGAACTGCTGGATCATCCCGACGAAGACCAGGTCCTCGACCGGATCGATCCAGAACCAGGTACCGGCCGCGCCGCCCCAGTAGTACTCGCCCTTCGAGACCCCTTCCGCGGCGACCGGATCCGTGATGACCGCGAAGTCGAGCCCGAACCCGAGGCCCGGCGCGAACTCGGAGAGCATCTCGGGCAAGTGATTCGTCCGCATCATCGCGACCGTCGTCGGCGACAGGATCCGTACGCCGTCGAGCTCGCCACCGTTCAACATCATCTGGGCGAACCGCATGTAGTCGGCCGTCGTCGACACCAACCCGCCGCCCCCGGAGAAGAACGTCGCGGGCTCGAACCACTGGACCGCGTACTCCTCGGTCAGCCCCTCCTGCGGGACGAGCGACCGGTCTTCCTCGTAGGTATAGACCTGAGCGAAACGCTCGGCCTTCTCCGGTGGCACGTGGAAGCCGGTATCGACCATGCCGAGCGGGTCGAAGATCCGTTCGTGCAGGAACTCCTCGAAGGTCTGACCCGACAGCACCTCGACTAGATAGCCCTGCACATCGACCGCGATGGAGTAGTGCCACTGTGACCCCGGCTGCTGACGCAGCGGGATCTCGGCCAGCTTCTCGATCATGTCGCGGAGGGTCTGCTCCGAGCTCAGCACATCGGCCTCGCGGTACATGTCGTCGACCTGCGACTGCGAGAAGATGCCGTAGCTGAGCCCCGCCGTGTGCGTCATGAGCTCGCGGATCGTCATCGGGTGGCTCGCGTCTACCACGATCGGACCGCTCGGTCCTTCGCCTGCCGCGACCTCGAGATCGGCGAGCTCGGGGATATACCGGGCTACGGGATCCGAGAGCCGGAACTTGCCTTCTTCGTACAGCATCATGAGGGCGACGCCGGTGATCGGCTTGGTCATCGAGTAGATGCGGAAGATCGCGTCCTCCGACATCGGATCGCCGGCCTCGAGATCGCGGTAGCCGTACGTCTCGAAGTGGACCACCTGACCGTGACGCGCGAGCATCGTGGTCATCCCTGCGAGTCGGCCCTCATCGATCAGCGACTGCATGGCGCCGGTGAGCCGGGCGAGCCGCTGCGACGACATCCCCACGACCTCGGGCGCCACGGTACCCAACGCGGGCGCGCTGAACGTGGCGGATGCGGTGGTCGGCTGGACCTGACAGCCCCAGGCGCCGATCGACGCGAGGAAGAGAAGAACGAGCGCGGGTCGGCGACGGTGGTGGGCTCCGCTCATGTGGCCTCCTGAAAGAGTTCCCCCGAACCTCCGCAGGACGATGGCGGATTTCAACCTCGGGCCTGAGCTCCGTACCCCGAGGGGCCTCTCGAGATCGCCGTTTTGAAGGTGGTCGGTGCCGCACCCGCGGGGATCGAGTCGCGCGGGCGCGTTCACGGGAGACCCGCGTCGCGACACAGACGCTCGAGGTCCGCGGCATACGGCGTGACGTCGCCGTCTTCGTCGCGGAACGAGGCGCCGCGCGCGCCGGCGAAATGTCCCGAGCGGAGCTTGAAGCAGTCCTCGATCACCGCGGCCTGGGCCTCGAGTCGTAGGCTCGCGAGGCGCGTCGTGACCGCGAGACCGGTCGGGCCGCCGTAGTCGTACGGGTCGTACAGCGCCCGTCCTCCGAGGGCGAGGAGCCACCAGCCGAGCAGCGTAAACAGCGACTGCTCCACGATCCCGCGCGTGAGCTGCCAACGACCCGTTTGGTACTGCCAGCAATGCGCGAGCTCGTGTACGACCGTCGCCATGGTGCGGGGTGACGGATCGCGGGGCGACGGACCCGGCCAGTGAATCGTGTTGTGCGTGACGAAGGCGCGCCCGGTCAACCGGGCGGCCCGGCTGTCCACGAATCGGATGGGACCGAAGTCGAGCGCGTCACCCCAAAACGAGCGGGCCATCTCCAGGGCTGGTTCCACGCGGGAGAAGATAATCAGTTGGTGGTCCGTCTCTCATGCTCGGCCAGGCACGCCGGCTCGAAACTCGGCGACCGCGGTCACCGAGACGGGCATGCCCCGGACGGGCACGACGTCGAGACCGGTGGTGGGAAACGGAACGCCCGCAGATGCGTACGTTATCGCGAACAGGCTCCTGACCACGAAGGGAGAAGACGCATGAAGCCTTCTCGATCAACACTCGCGACACGAGCCGGCCTGCTCGCCGGGCTCGCGGTTCTCGCCCTCGCTCGATCGGGTGTGGCCCAGGAGCCGGGCATCCTGGTCGACGCCGAGTGGCTCGCCGCGAACAAGGACGATCCGAGCGTGGTCATCCTGCACCCGGGGATGGGGCACGCGGGGATGCCCGAGGAAGTCATCCCCGGCTCGCGCTTTCTGGACTATCACGAGGTGGCGGTCCAGAACGGGGATCTTCGGATCGAGCTGCCCCCGGTCGACGATCTCGTCGAGCTGTTTCGCGGCGTCGGGGTCTCGAACGATACACGAGTCGTCATCGTCACCGAGCGGTCGCAGCACATCGCCGCGCGGATCTTCATGACCCTCGACTATCTCGGTCACGGCGACATGACCTCGGTGCTCGACGGCGGTTTGGCGGCCTGGAAGGCGGCGGGCGGCCCGGTCGTCGCCGAGATGACCGACGCGACGCCGGGTCGATTCGAGGCGGACGTCCGGGACGACATGCTGGTCTCCGCCGACTGGATCCACGAGCGGCTGGACGACCCGAGCGTGACCCTGATCGACGCGCGACCGGAGAACGAGTACACCGGGGAGCGCCCCGGAGGAGAAGGGCTCCGCGGGGGGCACATCCCGGGCGCGTACAACCTGTACTGGGTCGACCTCACTCGAACCGAGGATCTCCCCGAGCTCCGCGACCTCGATGAGGTGCAGGGGCGTTTCGACGAGGCCGGCGCGTCGAAGGACGGCGTGGTCGTCAACTACTGCCTCATCGGGATGCGGGCGAGCTACACCTACATGATCTCGAGGCACCTGGGCTACGACGCCAGGTTCTACGACGCCTCCTGGAACGACTGGGGCGCCCGAGACGACCTACCGCTCGTGGAAGGTACGCAGAGAAACTAAGCTCGTGGCGCGCTGCGCCCGCTTCCGATCGGGAGACGTCCGCGCGCCGCGCCCTCTCCTTCTGCTGTGGAGCGACACATGAAGAAGACCATATCCGGCTTGCTCGTCGCACTCCTGGTCGCCGTCGCGGTGGTCGTAACGGCCGGGGGGGCGGATCGTGTCGCGGCCGCGGCCGCGGCGGTCGACGTTGCCGCACCGGGGCTCGACGGATCGAGCGCGAAGCTCGCGGTCGCGCCGATCTCGGAAGCGTACCCGAAGCCGAACTCGATCGAAGCCGAGCCCGACAGCCCCGTCGAGCTCGTGTTGAGCGAGGCGCTCGACCCGGACCGCTTCGATCCCCGTGACCTGTCCGTGTTCGGTCGCTGGAGCGGCGTGATCGAGGGATCGGTCCATCTCTCCGAGGACGGTCGGCGTCTCCGCTTCGAACCGGAGACGCCGTTCCATTACGGGGAGTCGGTGACCGCATCGCTCCGGGCGGGCGCCGCGCTCGCAGCGGGTGGGGCGATGGAGACCGGCTTCGCGTGGAACTTCTGGGTCCGACCCCAGACCGGTTCGCTCGACATGATCGATCGCGGCGAGCGCGTCGTGCTCGACGATGGTGAGACGCACGTGCAGCCGTACGGTGCGTACGCGAGCGACTTCAACGGCGACGGCTATCCGGACCTCGCGATCCCGAACGAAGTCTCGGCCGACGTCCGGATCATGTTCAACGATGGCAAGGGCGACTACAGCGAGTTCCGCGTCCTCGACATCCCGGGTGGCAACTGGCCGAGCCCGAACGAGGGCGCGGATTTCAACGGCGACGGTCTCGTCGACTTCGCGGTCGGCAACGCCGGGAACGACCTCGTGTCGGTATTTCTCGCCGATGGGAACGGCTGGTTCGAGCTCGGGAGCAACATCCAGTCGGGTCGCAACGTCCGCGGCGTTTGCATCGCGGACTTCAACCACGATGGTTGGCCGGACGTAGGGGCCGTCAACATGGCCGTCGGACCCGAAGAGTCTCGTGGCAACGTGGCGATGCTGCTCAATGACGCCGACGGGTCCGGAGGTCTCACGCGGACGGCCGAGATCGCGTCGCCGGGTCAAGGCGAGAAGACGTGTGCGACGGCCGATGTGAACGGCGATGGCCACCAGGACCTGCTCGTCGGCGCCTACTTCACCGATGAGGTGATCACGTTTCTGGGCGACGGCGAGGGAGGTCTCTCGCTCGAGTCGCGAACTCGCGCGGGCGGCAAGCCGTGGATGATCGTGGCAGGCGACCTGAACGGCGATGGTCACGTCGACGTGGCGTCCGCGAACCGCGAGGGTGACAACGTGGCCGTGCTGATCGGCAACGGATCGGGAGGCTTCGCGGACCCCATAGAGTACGACACCGGCGCCTCGCCGCTCGCCGTCGACGTGGGTGACATCGACGGCGACGGAGATCTGGACGTCGTCACGAGCGACTTCGACGGCAACAGCTTCACGGTGCACGAGAACGCGGGCGATGGGACGTTGACGAACCCGCGGAGCTACGCCGCGAGCACGAACGGATCCTGTGTGGTGATCCACGACCGCGACCTGGACGGCGACCTGGATCTGACCGGCGTCGACGAGACCGACGACAAGATCTTCATCCTGGAGAATCCCGGCGGATGAGCAACGACGAGAAGGGGCTCGATCAGGCGATCGAGCCCCTGAAGAAGAACAAGAAGGAATGGCGCGAGCTGCTGTCGAAGCCCGCGTACAAGGTGCTGTTCGAGGAGGCGACGGAGCGGGCGGGCACCAGTCCGCTCGACGACGAGAAACGTCCGGGCACGTTCGTGTGCGCCGCGTGCGGACTGCCGTTGTTCACGACCGAGATGAAGTTCGACAGCGGCACCGGTTGGCCGAGCTTCTTCAAGAGCATCCCCGGTCGGCTCGAAACCAAGAGAGATTTCAAGTTGATCTTGCCGCGCACCGAATACCACTGCGCGCGCTGCGGGGGACATCAGGGTCACGTGTTCAACGACGGCCCCGAGCCGACCGGGCAGCGATTCTGCAACAACGGCGTCGCGCTCGAGTTCGTGCCCGATGGAGACCCGCTGCCGGATCTACGAGAGTAGGGCCGCGTCCCGCTCGGCGCCGCCGGGTTCGACTCGCTGGACGGGTGCACGAGCGGTCGTGGCGCCGGCCACGAGGATCGCTTGCTCGCCGACGCCGGGCGCCGGCATCATCGGGCGTGCGTATCCGCCCGTGGCTCACGTTTCTCATCGTCCTTTCGACGGTCGCCCTGGCCCGCCCGATCGCGGGACAACTGCCGGGTTCGACCGGCGCGTGTGAGACCCGTGCGGGAAACCGGGCGTCGGAGACGATCGAGCCAGCGACCGGGCCGTTCGCGGGCCGCACCGCGAACGACCTGCATTGCATCAGCTTGTTCGCCACGGCCGCCGGCGGAGATGCCAACGGCTTGATCGAGCTGACCCGAGTGGGTTCGCCGTTCACCGTCACGGTCACCCCCGCCGGGCACCACGTTCGGGGTCTGACCGCACGGATCTCCGACCTGCCACCCCCCGAGAGCCTCGGCCCGTACACGACGTACGTCGCGTGGGTGACGCCGCTCGAGATGGACCCCGTCACGCCGCTCGGTCCCGTCGC
Source organism: Gemmatimonadota bacterium (assembly GCA_022360695.1). Lineage (GTDB taxonomy): Bacteria > Gemmatimonadota > Gemmatimonadetes > Palauibacterales > Palauibacteraceae > Palauibacter. The sequence continues at coordinate 4,454 of JAKSCH010000073.1, read as the reverse complement.
GAACGGCGAGCACCGGCTCGGGGTCGTGGCGCTCAACAAGTTCCTGGTGCTGGTGAGCGCCGAGGCGTCTCCCGATGTCGAGCGCCGAGAGGGCCCGCTGGTGCTGCGTGGCAGGTCGCCCTCCAGCTTGATGGAAGCGCACGACTTGCTCGCCATCGCGCCCTCCGCGACGCAGCGATCGATGTCGCCACGCGAGCTTCGCTGGGCGCCCCCGCCACGATACCCCGACATCCCGATGTTGCCGGGTCTGATGGACGTGGAGCCGAGGGAGTCCCCGACCACGCTGTCTCGGTCCGCGGATCTCCCGCGCTGGGAGGAGCTGCCCGAGACGATTCCCCGTCAGCTCGTCGAGCTTCCCGACGGGGGGACGCTCGACATCGAGGCCGGGATCGTCCGCCGGGAGATCGCGGGCCGGCGTGTGGCCATGCTCGCCTTCAACCGCCAACACCCCGGTCCCCTGATACGTGTGCGGGAAAAGTCCACGATCTTCGTGAACTTCACGAACGAGACGCCCTTCCCCACCGCGATCCACTGGCACGGCATCCGACTCGACAATCGGTTCGATGGCGTACCCGGTCTGACACAGGACCCGGTCGAGCCCGGCGGCTCGTTTCGTTACCAGATCTACTTCGAGGACGCGGGGATCTACTGGTACCACCCGCACCACCGCGAGGACATCCAGCAAGAGCTGGGGCTGTACGGCAATCTCCTCGTGGATGCTCGGGATCCCGACTACTACGGACCCGTCCACCGCGAAGAGATCCTCATGCTCGACGACGTGCTGCTCGATGCGGATGACTTGGTCGAGTTCGGGGATGGCTCGAGCAACTACATGCTCATGGGGCGGTTCGGAAACACGCCACTCGTCAACGGGCGGCTCGGGTATCGACTCGACGTGCGGCGCGGCGAGGTGGTGCGCTTCCACCTGACCAACGCCGCCAACACCCGGACGTTCAACGTCTCGTTCGCGCCGGTCGATGGTGCCACGGTCTCGGACGTAGCGTCGCTCGCGGCGAGTGTGGACGGGCGACTCCCGATCAAGCTCGTGGCATCCGATGTCGGCAAGTTCGAGCGCGAGACGCGCATCCGGAGCGTCGTGCTCGCTCCCGCCGAACGGTACGTGGTCGAGGTCCGCTTCGACCGCCCCGGCTCCTACGCGCTGGTGAACCACGTCCAGGGCATCAACCACCGTCAGGGCGTCTTTCGACCCGAGCTGCTCGCGCTCGGTACGATCCACGTGACGGAAAATGCGGCGCCCGACACCCCGTCGCGCGCGTTCGATACGCTGCGGGAGAACGCCGACGTCATCGCCGACATCGATCGCGTGCGCTCTCAGTTCGACCGCGCGGTCGACCACGAGCTGATCCTGACCTTGGAGACGACGGACCTCCCGCGCCCGATCGAGCGGTCCATGGCGTACGACTGGGTATACTTCAACCCGGTCGAGTGGACGGGCACGATGCCACGGATGAACTGGGCGACGACGGCGCGCGAGGTCCGGTGGAATCTCCGCGACGCCGCCACCGGCTTCGAGAACGAGGACATCGACTGGAAGTTCCGCGTCGGCGACATCGTGAAGATCCGCCTGGTCAACGACCGGCGCGCCTTCCACGCCATGCAGCACCCGCTTCATATCCATGGCCAGCGCTTCCTCGTCCTTTCGCAGGACGGAGTGCCGAACGACAACCTCGCCTGGAAAGACACGGTTCTGTTGCCGGCCGGATCCACGACGGACATCCTGCTGGAGCTGTCCAATCCCGGGCGATGGATGATCCACTGCCATATCGCGGAGCACCTCGAATCCGGGATGAAGACCGTCATCGAGGTGTTCGGCTGAGCCGTCATGGCCGTCTGACCCGCGATCGTGTCGACGTGAGAAAGGACAATCCGATGAGGTCGAGTCTCCGTACACCCGCGTCGCTCGCGCTGGCCACCCTCGCCGCCGTGGTCGCACCGACCGCGCGGCTGCAGGCCCAGCAGTTCGACGAGTTCATCGCGGTCGACGCTTCCGTCGTCGCGCTCACGAACGTCAAGGTGATCGACGGGACGGGGGCGCCGGCGAGGGTTGGACAGACCGTCATCATCGAGGACGGACGGATCTCGGCGGTCGGGGCGATGGAGGAGCTCGCGGGTCGACTCGGCTCCGCCGAAGTGCTCGATCTTCCGGGACACACCGTGATCCCGGGGCTCGTCGGTCTCCACAACCACAGCTACTACACCGGCGGAAACGGACGGGCGGCGCAGCTCTCGTTCTCCGGCTCGCGGCTCTATCTCGCGTCGGGCGTCACGACGATCCGGACGACCGGGGCGCGGGCGCCCTACGAGGAGCTCAACCTCAAGCGCGATATCGACGCCGGTCGCACCATCGGGCCGACCATGTACACGACCGGCCCCTACCTGACCGGTGAGCAGGGCTCGCCCACGATGGCCCACCTGGACGGACCCGAGACGGCGCGCCGGCTCGTGCGGTACTGGGCCGAGGAGGGCGCCAGCTGGTTCAAGGCCTACACCTGGATCAGCCGCGAAGAGCTGGCGGCGGCGATCGACGAGGCCCACAAGCACGGCGTGAAGGTCACGGCGCACCTCTGTTCGGTCGGCTACCGCGAAGCGGTGGCCGCCGGGATCGACAACCTCGAGCACGGCTTGTTCGCCAACAGCGAGTACTACTCGGGTAAACAGCCCGACCAGTGTCCGTCCGGGTTCCGCGGTCAGTACGGCGATCTCGACATCGAGAGCGAGGCCGTTCAGGCCACCTTCCGCGACATGATCGAGAACGACGTGCCGATGACCTCCACCCTCGCGGTGTACGAGATCTCGGTGCCCGGACGCGGTCCGATCGACGAGCGCGTGTACGACATCCTCGCGCCCGAGATCGCCGCCGAGGTCCGCGAGATCGCGGATGTGGTGCGCAACGCGACGCTCGAGTCGGGGATCGGAATCAGCCCCGCCGTCTATCAGAAGGCGCTCGAGTACGAGTACGCGTTCGTGCAGGCGGGAGGCACGCTGGCCGCCGGCGTCGACCCGACCGGGTACGGTGCGGCACCGCCCGGCTACGGCGACCAGCGCAACTTCGAGCTCCTGCTCGAGGCCGGGTTCACCGTCCCCGAAGTCGTCCAGATCATGACGGCGAACGGCGCCGAGGTCCTCGACGGCCTCGACGAGTTCGGAACCATCGAAGCCGGCAAGCTAGCGGATCTCGTGGTCTTGGAAGGCGACCCGGAGCGCGACGGTCACATCAAGAACACCAAGATCGTGTTTCGTCACGGCATCGGTTGGGACGCCCCGAAGCTCATCGACTCGATTCGGGGGTTGGTCGGGATCCGGTAGCGACGAGCCACCCTCACGTCATGAGGAGCCCATGACCGAAATTCAAGTCAGCGCGCGGTTCTCCATCCACAACGGCAAGTACGACGAGTTCGTCGGGCTCGCGGACGAGATCATCGAGATCGTCCGCGAGCAGGATGGCGGTACCCAGCAATACGACTGGTTCTTCAACGAAAACCACGACGAGTGCGTCGTGCGCGAGACGTATGCCGATTCAGACGCGCTCCTGGAGCACATCGACCACGTCGGGGCCTCGCTCGCCCGGCTGCTCGAGCTGTCCGACATCTCGATCGAGATCTACGGCGACCCTTCCGTGGAGCTGCTCGAGGCGTCGGCCGATCTGGAGCCGGCCGTCTATCACTTCCACGCCGGTCTGGACGGCTAGGGCAAGCTACCGTCCGGCGAGCTCGAACCGGCCCTCGGGCCCGTCGAGCGACGCGGCGATCGAGCCGGCATCGCCCGCCGTCACGTCGAGCTCGACCCGCAGCCTCTCGAGGAGGCGTCCCAACGGGGCGTGATCCGGGCTGCGCACCGTGAGCGATCGAAGCGAGCACCCGCCCGGCGAGGTCGTCGCCGGGTGCGCGTCACCCGGACGCCATTCGATGAAGAAGGGCGCCGCGGCCGGCGCCCCGGGCGGCAGCATGAACATCGTCCACCCGAGCGTCGTCCCTTCGGCCGTCACGCGTGAGCCCGACGTGGGCGCGGCGGCCGGGAGCCCCTCATCGACGACCGCTCGGTGCACGGCCTCGATGTCATCCGTGGCGAGCGCCCAGAGGATCGGCGTGAGACGTTCGTGCTCGATCGCCTCGCCGAACGACGGATCGAGCGCCGACTCGTCGCGCGGCGCCAGGATCTCCAGGTACGCGACCGAGCCCAACGAGACGAGCGCGTTGTGGGTCCCCAGCTCGGGGTGCTCCCCTCCGTAGACCGGCGCGACACCGGAGAGCGCCTCGAACTGCGACCGCCCGTCGGCCAGATCGCGTACGCCGACGACCAGGTGGTCGAACCAGACCCGGGCCGTCACGGGACGCCCTCGAGCAGCGTGTCCACGTACTCCTCCGGCGTTTGAAGACGCCTTGATAGAGACAGAAGGGCTAGTGTGGTGCATCAAAAGTCCCTTGCCATTCGAG
>JAKSCH010000395.1 GCA_022360695.1 Gemmatimonadota bacterium | reverse complement strand
CGTCGCGGTGGACGGCGATCCACTGGAGGACATCACCGAGCTCCAACGGACGACGTTCGTCATGAAGGGCGGCGACGTCGTCGTGCCGAAGGCGCCGCGGCTGAGTAGCTGACTGCAGAGCCTCGTGCCCGCGTACACGATCTAGCAGGGGTCCGTCCCTCGCAGGCTGTATCGCACCACGTAGCTGACGTCGAGATCGTCCTGCTCGACCCCCCAGAGCCGTGCACAATCGATGGACATCACCTCCATCCCCGGCGGCACGTCGACCGATCCCAACAGGTCTCCATCCGCGGCGAACACCCACCAGCGCGTAGCGGGGTCCGGGGTCGACCAGGCCCGGACCCAGAGACGCCCGCCCGCATCCACCTGGAACCGGTCGAACGCCGGCTGGACCTCGGGTCTGGGGGATAGCGCGACCCAGGTCTCCATCATCTGTCTCGCCTCGGGCGTCTCCGCTTCGGACAGCGCGCGGTCCCGGATCATGCGGACGTGCGCATCCGTGATCGGTCGCTCGAGGCCCGGGGCCCTCACGATACGGGCGGGCGCTCGCTCCCCGAGATGGAGCAAGCGGAGCTCGAACGCGTCGTTGGCGGACGACCAGATGCCGAGCGGGTGCGAGGCGAAGACGTTGCTTCGACCGAACGCCGCCGGTCGCCTGAGCACCGATATCGAGCTCCCGCGTCGGTCGATCCTCGTGATGTACTCGCTCCCCGGTACGACATCGGCGGTGTCCTCGACTATTCCGTCTGTCGTGAACACGGTGATGACCGCGCTGTCGCGCCGGAAGGCGGCCTCTCCCATCGGTGGGAGTGCTCCTCCCGGCCCGAGCCAGCGCGATTGACCGATCAGCCTCCCGTCGGGGAGAAACGCCGCCGCGACGATGCGGGAACACGCCTCCTGGAGGGTGGTCACGCGGCCGAGTGAACCGTCCGGTGCGAAGCGCGTGATGCGCCGAGGGAGCGCGTCGTACACGGCGAGCGTGTCGCCCGGCGAGAGCCCCAATCGGATCGGTCGCTCGAACTGCCCCGGTCCTTCTCCCTTCGAGCCGAGGGTCATGCGGTAGGCTCCCTCCGAGTCGAAGACTCGAACCTCGCCGGCCAAGCCGTCGAGCACGGCCACGCCGCCGTCCGGCAGAGCCAGTACGTCCGTCACCCTGCCGAACTGCTCCTCTGCGGGTCCCTGGACGGAGCCCAGACGCACCTCTGCCGCACCGTCGAGCGTAGCGAAGGATGGCGCGGCGTCCCAGGCGATGGTGTTGATCACGATCTCCACGCCCGCGCTGTCCGTCCGGAGGATGACCGACTCGCCGGGCACACCTGCCGGGACGCACGCGGTCGCGACGGTCGTGGCGGCTACGAACAGAGTCGCGGAAGGTCGCATATGGGGTCTCACGCGGGCTGCTCGCCGGTGAAGGACACGCACTTGATACTATGTATCTGGTAGATCAGCGTGGCCGCGTCGAGTGCTACACTCCTCCGAGTCTGAAGCGGCCCCGGTTCCTCATTGCAGTCCCGTGGCGGCGTTTGCCCCGGCGGTATCGGCCACCGGTCGGTCACTCGCCGCTGAGCAGGCGGACCGGTTCGACCGCGCCGGCCCGCCGCGCGGGCACGAACGCGGCGAGACCCGCGACGAGCAGGGTGGCGAGCGCGACGGTGACGTAGGTCAGGGGGTCGTAGGGCCCGAAGTCGAAGAGAAACGACCGCAGCCCGCCTACCACCGGGAGCAGGATCGACAGGCCGAGTCCCACCCCGGCCACCGCCATCTTCAAGCCTCGACCGACCACGCCCGCGACGACCGTCGTCGAGCGCGCGCCCAAGGCCATGCGGACGCCGACATCACGAATCTGCCGCGCCACCGTGTATGAGAGGACGCCGTAGACGCCGATCACGGACAGAAGCGCCGCCAGCCCCGCGAGGCCGCCGATCAGGATCGCGCGGAGTCGCGGTAGCGCGATCGACTCCGCGATCGCGACGTCCAGGACTCGCACGTCGCGTACCGGGGTCGAGGGCGATACCGTCGCGACCGCCTCCCGCACCGCGCTCAGCGCGGTGGGCAGCTCACCTTCGATCCTCAGCACCCATTCGTTGGTGGCCCGGTTGGTCTGCGACGCGGGGAGCAGCACCGTTTCCTCCGTCGCGATGGCGAGCTCGAATCGAAGGTCGTCGACGACGCCGACGATCACCCGGGGCTCATCCTCATTGACCACGCCGATCGTTCGCCCGAGCGCGCCGCCGTCCGGCCAGTGCTTTCGTTCCATGGAGGCGGTGACCAACGCGACCCGGGCTCCGTCGGCATGATCCGAACGCTCGAGCGCGCGCCCGCGCAGCAGCGGAACCCCCAGCACGTCCAGAGCCCCGGTCTGACCGACGACCACGTCGGCGAACACCTCGCGGGGCTCGTCGGAATCGGCGTCGACGGTCACGGGCGAGAATGCTCGACCGCCGGACAGCGGGACCGAGTTCATCGCGGCTCCCTCGACGCCTGGCATCGCGCCGAGCGAGCGTTGAAGCTCGCTCCTGAACCGATCGCGTCCTTCGCGGCCGGGGTGCGTAGCCGGATCGGGGATCACCGTGACGGCTACGAGGCCTCCGGTCGGGAATCCACGGTCCACGCTCGTGAGACGCGCATAGCTCCCACCGATCATCACGGCCCCCACCGTGAGCGCGAAGGCGAGGGAAAGCTCGGCCACGGCCAGCCCGGTCAGGGCCCTGCGTGCCCTTCGGTCGGGACTGCTGCCGCGCGACTCGCCGCGGAGGGCGTCCTGGGGATCGACACGAGACGCCAGCCAGGCGGGGAACGCGCCGATCGCGCCGGCGGTCAGACACGTGAGAAGCAAGGCGAGCACGAGGACCGTCGGATCCGTGTCGATGCTTCCGACTCGAGGTACGGTCGGGGGTACGAGCTCCAGCAGTCGAGACTGACCGGCCGTGGCGAGCCCGACGCCGGCGGCGCCGCCGATCAACGCGAGGATCCCGCTCTCGATGAGCTGCATTCGAAGCAAGCCCGAGCCACGCGCGCCCAACGCCGAGCGCACGGCGAGCTCCCGCCGGGACGCCAAGCTCGAAGCGGCGAACATGCTCGCGATGTTCACCGTGGCGACCACGAGCACGAGGCCCACGGCCGCCAGGAGAAACCAGAGCGTGCGCCCCACGTCTCCGACGACCCAGTCGAGGAGGGGCTCCGCACGAGCCGCCGTTCGCTCGAGATCCGGGAACGCCGCCGCGGCGACCAACCCGACGTGGGAGGCCGAAAGGGCACGGTTCGCCTGGTCGATCGAGACACCCATCGCCAACCGCGCGACGACGGACACGGACGTGCCGCCATCCAGCCACGGTTGTGGAAGCTGGCTCCACATCGCGATCGGCGTGCTCGGCACGCCCGGGAACGGAACGGTCTCCGGCGGGGCCCGGAACCCGCGAGGCATCACGCCAACGATCGTCCTGGGGGCACCGTCCACGACGATGCGTCGTCCAAGGACGTCGTTGGCGCGTCCGAAACGGCTGCCCCAGTACTCTTCCGAGAGCACGACGACGGGCTCGGCTCCCGGCGCATCATCGTCGGCGACCAGGTAACGGCCGAGGATCGGATCCACGCCGAGCGCGCGAAAGAGACCCGAGGTCGCGGTCTGGCCCGCCACGACGCTCGCGCCCTCCGGATCTTGCACGACCAGCGGAACTCCTCGATACGCGCCCATGTGATCGAAGCCCGCATCCGCGTCGGCCCACGCGCGGTACACGGGCGCGTCGGGGCCGATCCCCTCGGCGAACGCGCGTACGGCTTCGTTGGGGGAATCGCGGAGATTGCCCCGCTCCAGCCACACGGCCACGAGCTGCTCGGATTCGGGATAGGGAAGGGGGCGAAGAAGCACGCCATGCGCCACGCCGTACACCGCGGTGGTCGCGCCGATGGCGAGCGCCGCCGTGGCCACGACCGATAACGAGAGACCCGCCCTCGACCGGAGTCGACGCGAAGCCTGTCGTACGTCCCGTCCCAACCCTGAGACCAGTCTTCGGCCCTCGACCCGGGTCGCCGCAGTCGCCCGCTCCAGTGCCAAGCGCACGCCCACTCGGACGAACTCGGCTGCCGCCCAGACGGCCGAGGTCGAGGTGCGCCGGTCGGTGAGGAGGCGCTGGCTCAGCTCTTCATCGATTTCGGCCTCGATCGCGGGCCAGAGCGATGGAGGTGCCGACCGGCGACAGAACCAGCGTGCGATCCGAAGGAGACCGTGCTCCCGTCTACCGGTCACGAGGGTAGCTCGAGGACGCGCTCGAGACCGACTCTCATGCGGTGCAACCGCGCCTGCGACGTACGAAGGACCGTCAACCCCAGATCCGAGACCGCGAAGTGCTGAGCCACGCGACCACCCTCGCCGGGGTCTCGGACGGCTTGGTCGAGATACGCCTTTCGGACCAGACGACTCAGGGTCGCGTAGAGCGCCCCGCGACTGATGGCGCGGCCGCCTGTCGTGCCCACGACCTCGCGGATTCTACGTGCCGATGCCTCCTCTTCCAGCCTGAGGACGGCCAGCATGACGAGCGTCTCCAGCTCTCCAAGATCCGCTTTTCGACCCGGCATCTCGATTCCCCTCATGTGTGCCTATTGAGTATTCATAATATACTGAGTAGGCACTGCGCTCAACTGCAAGGAGGGCGTCTCTGACGGCGATCGTCGCGCTCGGCCTGGTCGCGGCGGTGCTCGCGATGACCCGGAATCACAACCGCGGGACGGGAGCGCTCTTCATCGCCCTCTACCCGGGCGTCTACCTCGTCATGCTGGCGTGACGGCGCCTCGATCGCTCCTCGGGCGAGCCCCAGGAGCGCCCGCGTCGCCGTTTTAGGCCTCGGGCAGGCTCTCGACGAAGGAGATCATCCGGCGAACGTGATCCGGCGTGGGCAGACGACCCCGACCCCCGCCCAGGTTGTCGATCATGTGATCGGGGTTCCCGGTGCCCGGTGCCGAGATGGTGACCGCCGGGTGGGCGATCGTGAACTTCAACATGAACTGCGCCCACGTGTGGGCGTCGAACTCCGACGCCCAGTCGGGGAGGGGGCGATCGCCGATGCGCTCCCACATGCGGCTGCGTCCGAACGGTAGATACACCATGACGGCGATCCCCTCGTCCTGCGCCAGCGGCAGGATCCGCTCCTCGACGCCCCGGTTGTCGATCGCGTAGTCGATACCGATGAAGTCGATCGGATATTCGCGCATGACCCGGGCGAGCCCCTCGTACTGCCGCGAGCTCGTCGTCGTCATGCCGATGTAACGGATCCGACCCTCCTCCTTGTATTCCTGGAGGATGCCCAGCTGCGTGGGCGGGTCACCCATGTTGTGGACCTGGTCCAGGTCGATCACGGGGCGGCGAAGACGATCGAACGACCGCTGGATCTGCTCGTGGACGGCGTCCGGGTCGGCGGCGTCCTCACCGCGCCCGACCACGTTCACCTTGGTGGCCCAGAAGATCCCGTCGCCGAACCCGTCCTCCTCGGCCCACTGACCCGCGTACGACTCCGAGCCGCCCCGGCCATAGCCCGCCGCGCTGTCGAACACACGCCCCGCCCCTTCGGCGCCGTCGGCGAGCGCGTGGAGCACCGCGCGGTGGTCCGCCAGCTCCTCGGGGGTCGAATTCGTCGAGATCCACCGTCCACCCAGCCCTATGACGGGGATCTCTTCGCCGGTGGACGGGATCGGACGAGTGAGGACCGTGTCGTTCTCGAACGCCCCCAGGACTCGCGGGTTCAGCGTGAGCGCCGCCCCGGCGCCGGCACCGATTCGAAGCAGGTCTCGTCGAGAAATCATCGCCTTCCCCCATCTGTGTTCTTGTCGCGGGCTTCCGAACGGGTCACCCCAGAACGATCGGTGCCGCAAGGGCGCTCTGCCAGAGTAGAGAACACGGGAGACGTTCGGAACGCTCGATGGTCGCACAAGACCCGGACGAGCCCGTTGCCGTCGAGGGAGGATCTCCAGAGCATGCTGCGGCACTCCGCGCGCGTGGCTCGATACGGAGATCAGAGATGGCGACAGGGCAAGGCTCGGTACGCGTCGTAGGCATCGTCGGGGGCGGCACGATGGGCCGCCGGATCGCCCACGGCTGCGTGGTGTGCGGGGTTCGCGCACGGATCTACGACGTGTCGGCGTCCGCGCGCGAGGAGGCCGTAGCTACGGTACGGCGCTACCTGCGGGAGTATGCGCGGTCGGGGGCGGTCGACGTCGAGGCGGCCTCCGCGCTGCTCGATCCGTGCGAGGACATCCCGACATGCGCGGCCGACGCGGATTGGCTGATCGAGACGGTCCCGGAGGACTTGGAGCTCAAGCGCACGGTCTTGGCGAAGATGAGCGAGGCGGCGCCCGACGCCGCGTACATCGCCTCCAACACCTCGTCGCTGCCCGGGTCGTGGCTCGCACCGTCGCTCGAGCGACCCGAGCGGTTCGTGAACATGAACTTCGGCGCGACGGACCACCCCAAAGTCGAAGTCATGGGGCACGACGGGACGTCGCCCGACACGATCGAAGCCGCCAAGCGACTCCTCCGCCAGCTCGACCTGGTGCCGATCGTCGCGCTGCGCGAGATCCAGGGGTATCCGACGAATCGGATCTGGCGCGCGATCAAGAAGGAGTCGCTGCACCTGATCGCCGGCGGCTACACGACGGCGGAGAACATCGATCGGGCGTGGATGCTCGACTGGCACGTCGCGATGGGCCCGTGCGGTCTGATGGACGTGGTCGGTCTCGACGTGGTCCGCGACATCGAGAACGTCTACTACGAGGCGTCGGGCGACCCGTCGGACAAGCCGCCCGAGTTCCTGGAGGAGATGATCGAGCGCGGCGAGCTGGGGCTCAAATCCGGGAAGGGGTTCTACGAGTATCCGGCGCCGGCGTTCGAGCGAGACGGCTGGCTGACGGCCGAAGAAGACTAGATCGCGCTCGCCCTCACCAGCGGATGGTTCCGTCGGCTTCGATCGCGAGCTCGGTCCCCTCGACGTGGAAGAGACCGACCCCGCCGGGGACCG
>JAKSCH010000300.1 GCA_022360695.1 Gemmatimonadota bacterium | reverse complement strand
TCGAGCATGATCGCCAGCGTGCTCGTCCCGGAGCACTAGCCTCGCGGCGGCGCCCTCTCCAGGGGCGTGGTTCCCGGGCCCGGGAGCGGTAGTTTCGAGCGGTGCGGAGACGCGATAGAACGGATCTCCGCACCGCTTCTTTTGCGGAGCTTCGCTCGCGACCGAGCCGACTCGTCCGGGTCCGGCGCGTGCCGCTCGGCTCGCTTGCCGGGCGTCCGCGCCACGCCGAACTTCCGGGACGTGCCGGCCTGGCGACACGGACCGGAACGGGCGAAAGTGGCGGAATTGGCAGACGCGCCAGCCTTAGGAGCTGGTGGCCTTTGGCCGTGGGGGTTCGAGTCCCCCCTTTCGCATCACCGGTCGAGCGCGGCCCCGACCGTATCGACTACGAGCCCGCGTCGGCGGCCTCAAGACGAGAAGGCCCACATTTGAGCCAGCCCGCGACGAAACCCCGCAGACCGGATCGCTTCGCGTTCGAGCTTTCGAGCGAGAGCGACTACCTCCGGAAGCTCGTCGTCACGGTCGATCCCGGGCACCTCACCGCGTCGCGACGAAAAGAGGCCGTCAAGGTCGGAAAGACCACGCGGATCAAAGGATTCCGCAAGGGCAAGGTCCCTCGGCACGTGGTGGAGGAGCGCTACGGCCCCCTGATCGACGAGCGCACGCTCAGCGCGCTCGTGAACCAAGCGTTCCGAGCCGCCGTCAAGGAGCACGACCTCGACGCGGTCGGCGAGCCGGTAGTCAGCGATGTCGACTACGAGCCCAACGAGAAGCTCCGGTTTCGCGTCGATGTCGAGGTGATGCCCGAGATCGAGCTCGCACGGACGGGGGGCTTCCGCGTCGAACGGCCCGAAGTGACCGTGAGCGACGCCGATGTCGATGAGCTGTTCGAGAGCGTACGCGCCGATCGCGCCATGCTCGAGCCGGTCGAGCGGGCCCCCGAGGACGGCGACGTGGTCCGAGTCGTCATCCGCGCCGAGGATGACGGCGAAGGAGCGGGCGAGGACAAGCCCTACGAGTTCGAGCTCGGCGGCGGACACGCCATCCCGGATGTCGAGACGGCGATTCATACCCTCGAGCCGGGGAGCGAAGGCGTTTTCGACGTCACGTACCCGGAGGACTTCGGCTCGGAGGCGCTGGCCGGAGTCACCCGCTCGCTCGCGATCCGGCTGGAGGACGTCCGCGCGAAGCGGCTCCCGGAGCCGGACGACGAGTTCGCCCGCGAGGTGGGCGATTTCGAGACGATCGAAGAGCTTCGGGAGGCGATCCGAAGTGACATCGAGGCTCACCGCGAGCGCGAGGCCCAGGACGCCGTCCACGAGCGGCTGATCGACGCCGTGATCGACGCGAACGCGTTCGAGGTGCCCCCGAGTCTCCTGTCGCGTTACCTTGACCGGGTGATCGATGCGCCCGACGGCGCGGACCCCGACCGGGTGCAGGAAGCCCGTCAGTCGGTATCGCCGGCGGTCGAGCGACAGATCAAGCGAGACCTGATACTCGAGCGATTGATCGACGCCGAAGGGCTCGCGCCGTCGGACGAGGAGTTCGACGCGAAGTTGTCGGAGCTCGGGGAGAAGCAGGGGTTGAGCTTGGTGGAGGTGCGCCGGCAGCTGGCCAGGGAGAAGCGGCTGGATGCCCTGCGCCACCATCTCGCAGTCGACAAGGCCTTCCAGTTTCTACTCGACAAGTCCGAAGTGACGTGACCCGATCCGTGGATCGGATCGGACGGTGTTACGCAACCGGTCGTGGACACTGGGGTATCACGGCCGGTCGGAAACGGAACCGGAACGGGGTGGTACGAGCGCGACGCGGGGGCGTCGCCGACTGAGAGGGGACATGCCGATATACGCGCCTTATGTCATCGAGCGGTCGAGCCGAGGCGAGCGGACGTACGACATCTTCTCGCGTCTGCTCATGGATCGAATCGTGTTCCTCGGATCGCCGATCAACGACGAAGTCGCGAACGTCATCATCGCGCAGCTTCTGTTCCTGGAAGCGGACAATCCGGAGCGCGACATCAACATCTACATCAACTCGCCGGGCGGGAGCGTCCAAGCCGGCCTCGCCATCTACGACACGATGCAGTTCCTGAACGCGCCGGTGGCGACGATCTGCATGGGCATGGCGGCGTCGATGGGGGCGTTCCTGCTCGCTGCCGGCACGGCGGGCAAGCGCCGTGCGCTGCCGAACTCACGGATCATGATCCACCAGCCGTCCGGCGGCTCGCACGGGACGGCGGCCGACATCGAGATCCAGGCGAAGGAGATCCTCCACGCGCGCGAGCGGCTCAATGGCCTGCTCGCGAAGCACTCCGGTCAGCCGCTCGACAAGATCGCAGAGGACGTCGACCGAGATCGGTTCATGTCGCCGGAGGAGGCCCAGGAGTACGGGATCATCGACCACGTGGTCGAGCGGCAGTCCGAAGTCGCCGAAACGAACGGCCGGCCGGCGCCGGCGGCTGCGGAGTAGCGATCGGCTTCCATAGGAACGGTTTTCGCATTGAAGCTGTCTTTCTAGTGCGAGCGGACCATACCGAGGAGACAAAGAGCGACGATGCCCAGCGATAAGCACCTGCGCTGCTCTTTCTGCGGAAAGTCCAAGGACGCGGTCAAGAAGTTCATTTCCGGTCCGAACGTCTACATCTGCAATGAATGCATCGCGCTGTGTAACGAGATCCTCGCCGAGGAAGAGGAACGCGAGCAGACGGGCCGGTTTACGGAGGTTCCCACCCCGGCCGAGATCAAGGAGACGCTCGACGAGTACGTGATCGGGCAGGAGATGGCGAAGAAGACGCTTTCGGTCGCCGTCTACAACCACTACAAGCGGATCAACCACCGCAACCTGGTCGACGACGTCGAGATCGAGAAGTCGAACATCATGCTTCTCGGCCCCACAGGTGTGGGAAAGACGCTACTGGCCCAGACGCTCGCGCGGATCCTCCAGGTGCCGTTCACGATCGCCGACGCGACCACGCTGACCGAGGCCGGCTACGTCGGCGAGGACGTCGAGAACATCCTCCTGAAGCTGCTGCAGAACGCCGACTTCGACAAGGACCGGGCGCAGCAGGGGATCATCTACGTCGACGAGATCGACAAGATCGGACGGACGACCTCCAACGTCTCGATCACCCGCGACGTCTCCGGCGAGGGCGTGCAGCAGGCGCTGCTCAAGAT
>JAKSCH010000428.1 GCA_022360695.1 Gemmatimonadota bacterium | reverse complement strand
GAAGCGGGGGAGCGAATCGATGCGGATTTCGCTTCATCCGCGGGCGCGTTCGGCGTGTCGAGCGCGGTAGCGGGAAGCTATCGCGTAGTCGTAGAGCAGCTCGGATACGACGCGTGGCATTCGGAATGGCTCTCGCTCGACGTCGGGTCGGCCGTGAACATCTCGATCACGCTCGATCTACGACCCGTCGTGCTTGAAGAAATATCCATAGATGTCGTTCGCTCTTGCATAGAGCGGGGTGTGGACCCGGCGATGCTCGCCTCGCGCTGGGAAGATGTGACTCTCGCGCTCGAGACGGCGAGATGGCTCGAAGACGAGAGTCATCTGACGTTCTCGCTGGAGGAGTACGAGCGAACCCTCGATCCCAGCAGCCTCGTCGTGCTGCAGGCGGACAGCCGCATGCGCCGGCGAGTCCGCTTGCCACCTTTCGAGAGTCCGTCGTCGGAGATCCTCGCTCGTCGAGGGTATGCCTGGATAGAGGCGGACAGCGCGATGTATTTCGCGCCGGACGCCGCGGCGCTGCTTTCGCAGGAGTTTCGCGATACACACTGCTTCGGTATCGAGCGGGACCAAATAGATGATCGGCCAGCCGTCGGGATCACCTTCACACCACGAGACTCGCGCGAGGTCGTCGATATCGCCGGCACGATGTGGGTAGACGAGGCTACGTCGGAGCTTCTCGGCGTGAATCTGACGTATCGCAATGCGCCGCTCCCTCGTGGCGCCGAGCGTCGACATATTGGCGCAAGGCTGGCGTTCGACCGCCTTCCGGACGGTCCGTTCTACGTTCACGACTGGTGGATCACGCTCCCGATCGCGGGCCGGGTTCTCCGACCCGGCGAAGCCGGTGGTGGGGATCGTAGATCGGACGTACTGGTCGGCTATCGCCAATCTGGTGGCTCGGTCACAGACATCTACTACAGGGGGGCGCCGGTGCTGGGCGGGGAGGGAGCGATGGTGACGGGCGTCGTGTTTGACAGCCTGACGGGCCGCCCCTTGGAGGGGGCCGAGCTGCGGCTCCGAAGTTGGGCGGCCGCTGCGCGGATGTTGCCGATGGAGTCCTCACCCGGCCCCCAGATCACGGCGGTGACGGATTCGCTCGGCCGCTTCGAACTTCGGCGGGTACCAGGCGGCGATTTCGGCGTGCGAGTGTCGCATCCCCTCCTGACGGCAGCCGGCATGCAGTACGATCGCCGAGTGTCGGTGCGGGATGGACAGACGCAGCGGATCGAGCTGCCGCTTCCTGCGGCAGACGTTTTTTACGAGCGGCTCTGTGGGGACACGCGAATGACGACGACTGCGGTGGTGGTCGGTTACGTACGTAGCGCGACTACGGGCGCGAGCGTCCCACATGCGCGAGTGGAGGGTCGGTGGAACGAGAGTCGTATCTCCGTGTCTCCGGATGGGGAGGCGTTGCTGTCGGTGGAACCCGTAGAGGTCGAGACGAGCGCCGATGAGGAAGGGCGGTTCGCTCTATGCGGACTTCCCCTCGGCGAGAGCGTGTCGATCGGCAGCGGGAGCGCCCTCACGCTTACGATCGTACCGGAATCGAGGGTCGAATGGCGAGACGCGATCCTGAAGCCATGAGAGGGGCGGCGGTGGTAACGAGTTTCGCGGTCGCGCTCTCGTCGAGCCTGGCGGAGGCTCGGTCGCTCGTGGCCCAGTCCACCTGCCAAGAAAGGGGGGGTGCAGTCCTGTACGGGCTCGTGCAAGGCGAGTCGACTCGACGCGTACCCGACGCTACGGTTTTCGTTCGCTGGGCGGCAGGCGCTGAGGAAGTGACCACCGATAGTGCAGGGCGTTACGAAGCGTGTGGGATTCCGGCCGGTACTCCGCTCAGCATCTGGGCGAGCGCGACAGGATCGCTCGGGGCGTCGGTGGAGATCGAGCTTCCGACTCCCGCGCGCTATCAGATGGACCTCACGGTACAGACCGTCGTCGATTCCGAGAACCGCGGCTTCGGAGGCGTACGAGGCTTGCTTCTGGATGCGGATACCGGCGAAGCGATTTCCGGAGCCAGCGTTTCGATGTCCGACGGCGCTGGGGAGATCCTGACGGGTGAAGATGGAGCCTTCCGATTCGATAACGTGGGCGCTGGCCGTCGCACGGTCATTGTCCACCATATTCGGTATGGAGAAAGCGAAGCGGCCGTCGCCGTGAGAGAGTCGGAAGTTACCATGCTCCGGTTGGAAGTGTCGGCGCGTCCCCTGGCTGTCGAACCGCTAGAGATCACCGTTATTGGCCGCCGGCTACAAGCGCTCGACACACGCGGCTTCTACGAGCGGGAGGCATGGGGCGAAGCGACGGGACGAGGTCACTTCTTCACGGTTGAGGATGTCGAGCGTCGAAACCCCCGGCTCATCTCGCAGCTTATCGCCGACGTTCCCGGAACGGTTCTCGACTGCTCGAACAGGCCCGGCAGCCGGACCTGCGAGCTGCGCTTCAGCGGCGCGGGGTGTCTCGCCAACGTGTACATCGATGGCACACCGGTGGTCCGATCCGACAATCAACGCGCGCCCGTTGGAGTGGACCAGCTCATCTCCCCCCACGAAATCGCCGCGATCGAGGTCTACCCCAGCGCGGCTTCGCTACCGGCCGAGTTCGGTGGCTCCACCGGCGGGTGCGGCGCGATCGCAATATGGAGTAAGTAGTCGCAGCGCGATCCTCCTCTGGCCCACGCCGTTCCCTACGGTCGTGCGGACATGAGGACCGATGCCTGAGACCCACCGCATTGGATCGGGAGGGTGCGCTGCCGTTGGACGTCTACGTCGTGCGCGGCCTCGCCCTCTCTTAGCTCTGATGTAGCGTCCGGAGGACCTCGGCGGGTCGCGCGGCGCGAGGCGAGGGCAACCCTTCGCCCGTTGATCTCGTCCTAGGGGGTGCGTCGGGACGCGCGGCACCCTCCTGTGGCAAGGACTCGGAACGACGAGACGTCGCTCTACTCTTCGCGCGCTCCCGACGCGCTCTCATCCGCCGGAAGCGACGTCCGCGTCTCCAGCAGCCGCTCGGTGAACGCCTGCCGCTCGGTCAGGTGTCCGACCTGAGACTCCAGGTTGTTCATCAGCTGGATCAGTTGCTCCGTGACGTCCGACGAGGGGGAGCCCGTGGCTCGGGCCGCGAGGCGATCCGCTCGCTCCTTCGCCGCCTGCTCGAGAAACAGACCGAGCTTGCGCGAGATCGGGAACAGCACGATGCCTCCCGTGACCGTGATCGTCACGAGCAGCACGAAACCCAAGACGACGACCAGATCCATGTCCACGTGGCTCTCCTCGGGTACGAGCTCGGTTGACCGCACCGTGCATCTACGGGCGGGGGATCCTCGGGGTTTTGACGGGTTGTCGTCCCGCGCGACCGCCCCCACTCTGGGGTGCGATCCGGCCCCTCGCTACCCGTCCGTCCTGGAGACGCACATGCCGAGCCAGCCCGTCCGGAACACAGGCCTCCCGACCTCACGGACCTTGGAACGCCGGGACTTCCTCCGGGTCGCGGCCGCTTCGGCCGCGGCGTGCGCGCTCGATCCGGCGACGCTCGCGGGGGACCCGGTCCCGGCCCGACAGGCGGCGCCGCAGGAGGCGCCGCTCCCGCTCGGGAACGGCGAGGCGCCGGCGATCCAGTTTCAAGCGTATCCGGGCGGGACCGGCGCCTTGATGGAGAAGTGGTGGCGGGACGGCGCGAACCCGTTCGAGCGACACCCGATCGGGATCGATCCCTGGGTCGATCCGGCGCCGACCGATGAGGAAGCGACGGTCTTCCTGCCCGTCCACCGTCTCGCGGCGCTCATTCGTCAACGTCTGCTCTCGCCCGTGGAGCTCTGTGACCTCTACCTCGAGCGTCTGAAACGGCTCGATCCACGTCTCCTGTGCGCGGTCACGATCCTGGAGGGGCGCGCGCGGGAGGAGGCGCGACAGGCCGAAGCGGAGATCCACGCCGGCGAGTGGCGCGGACCGCTCCACGGGATCCCGTACGGCGTCAAGGACCTCTTCACGGTCGCGGGCGCGCGGACGACGTGGGGCTCGGCCGACTTCGAGCGCCAGCGCATCGACGAAGATGCGGAGCTCGTGGTTCGATTGCGGGACGCGGGCGCCGTGCTGATCGCGAAGCTGGCGACCGGCGAGTTCGCACGAGGCGACCGCTGGTACCGCGGTCAGACCCGGAATCCGTGGAACCTGGAGGAAGGCTCGAGCGGATCCTCGGCGGGCCCCGGCTCCGCGACCGCCGCCGGGTGCGTCGCGTTCTCGATCGGGACGGAGACGCGCGGCTCGATCGTCTCGCCCTCGCGCCGCTGCGGGTTGAGCGCGTTGCGCCCCACGTTCGGTCGCGTGAGCCGGCACGGGGGGATGGTGCTGGCCTGGAGCATGGACAAGGCGGGGCCGATGTGTCGGTCCGTCGAGGACTGCGCCCACGTGTTCGCGGCGATCCACGGCGCGGATGAGAAGGACCCGGCCTCGCTCACC
Source organism: Gemmatimonadota bacterium (assembly GCA_022360695.1). GTDB lineage: Bacteria > Gemmatimonadota > Gemmatimonadetes > Palauibacterales > Palauibacteraceae > Palauibacter. The sequence goes on along the minus strand of JAKSCH010000428.1, from coordinate 5,157 downwards.
GGTCCGTTTCGATTCGAGCGCGCCGTCGACCTCTCCGCGGTGCGGATCGGGTACACCGAGACGGCACCCGAGTCGTTTCTCGCCACCCTTCGCGAGCTCGGCGCGAACCCGCGCCCGATGCCCGCGTTGCCGAGCGCGACCGAGAGCTCGCTCGGCGTCGAGTCCTCCGCGGCCTTCGACTTCCACGTGGCGCCCGACGGCAAGCTGCCCCCCGTGCCCGACGGGCTCGACGAGGCGGAGGAGCGGAGGTTCAACCGGTTCCGCGCGGGACGCGACGATCTGGGACTCGACTACGTGCAGTCGCAGCGTCGGCGTCTCATCGTCATGAGGCGGATGCGCGAAGCCATGGATGGCTTCGACATGTTCGCGACCGGGACGGGCGAAGTCCGGCTCACGAACCAGACCGGCCACCCGGCCGTCGTGTTTCCGTACGACTTCGGTCCCCGCGACCCGAGCGCGGACCACCCGGCCGAGCAACCGCTCACGACGACGCTCGTCGGGGACCTGTTCGCGGACGACAAGCTGCTCAGCGTCGCGCACGCGTTCCAAGCCGCCACGGAGTGGCACACGCGCCGACCGGACCTCGGGTGACCGAGCCACGCGCCCCTCCCGAGCCACGCGCTCCCCGAGCCCCGACCTGGCACGTTTCCGGCAACAGGCCACCGCGAGATCGATCCGACGAACCTCGACGGACGTAGAAACGCGCGCTCGATGACCGCAAACGCCACGTTCGCCGCATGACGCCAGCCGCCGACTCGAGGCGACTCCGCGTCGGCCTGCTCATGGATTCGTACGACCAGCCCGCGTGGGTCGTCCGGATGCTCGAGCGAATCCAGGCGGGGGACTCGGCCGAGCTCGCGTACATCGTGATGAACGACGGCGTCCCCGCGGGGTCGCGCCCGAAGGGTCTCCGTGGGCGCCTGGGCAGCTACTGGAAGAACCGCGACAAGCTCCTCTATCTGCTGTTCCAGCGGTTGGACAAGCGTCGGCGTTTGACCAAGCCGGACGCGTTCGCGACCGTCGACACGTCGGATCTGCTCGAGGGCGTCCCCGTCCTCGCGGTCACGCCGCGACGGACGAAGTTCTCCGACTACGTCTCCGACGAGGACGTCGAGACCGTGCGCGAGCAGGAGCTCGACGTCCTCCTTCGACTCGGCTTCCGGATCCTGCGCGGCGGGATCCTCGAGTCGGCCGAAGCCGGCGTGTGGTCGTTCCACCACGGGGACAACCGCGTCAACCGCGGCGGACCGGCCGGGTTTTGGGAAGTCCTGCTCGAGTGGCCCGTGACCGGCTCGATCCTACAGATCCTCAACGAGGATCTCGACAACGGGCTCGTGCTCGCTCGGAGCTGGTCCGGCACCGAGCCCGTGTCGGTGCGGGCGAACAAGAACAACTACTACTGGAAGACGCTCTCGATGGTCCCGCGGAAGCTCGACGAGCTCCACCGGTCGGGGACCGAGGCGTTTCTCGCCGAGCACCGGGCCGCGCGGGATCCCGCTTCGTTCTACTCGAAGCGGCTGTTCCTCGCGCCGACGAATCGAGAGCTGTGGCGCCCCTTCGTCCGACTGTACCGCCGCCTGTTCGCGCGCAAGCTCTCGACGTTCACCGGGTGGAACCAGTGGCAGCTCCGGTTCGGGCTCGGCGAGGGGTTCGGGACGTCGCTGTGGCGATTCGAGTCCGTCGTTCCGCCGGCCGATCGGTTCTGGGCCGATCCGCACGTGATCGAGCGGGACGGCGTCTACCACGTCTTCCTGGAAGAGTATCTGTACGACCCGGGGAAGGGTCGGATCGCGCACATGACGATCGATGACGCGGGGGAGGTCTCCGAGCCGCGGCCGGTGCTCGAGCGGCCGTATCACCTCTCCTACCCCTTCGTGTTCGAGCACGACGCGTCGCTCTACATGATCCCGGAGTCTTGCGAGGCCCGGACCATCGAGCTCTACCGCTGCGATCGATTCCCCGACGCGTGGTCGCTCGAGCGCGTCCTCTCGAGCGACATCGACGCGGTCGACGCGACGCTCGTCGAGCACGAGGGGCATTGGTGGATGTTCGCGAACGTGCGCGAGAGCGAGGGCGCGTCGTACCACGACGAGTTGTTCGTCTTCTGGACGGACGACCCGATCCGCGGCGAGTGGCGCCCGCACGCGAAGAACCCCGTCATCTCGGATGTGCGGCGGGCGCGGCCGGCGGGGGCGTTCGTCCGCGTCGACGGGGATCTGATTCGACCCTCCCAGGACTGCGCGCGGCGGTACGGGTGGGGGATCCGCCTCAACCGCGTCGAGGTCCTCACCCCCGACCGCTACGAGGAAACCGAGCTGGCGCTGATCACGCCCGAGTTCCAACCGGACGTGGTCGGCGCGCACTCGTTCGCCCAGGTCGGCCGGCTCACGATGGTCGACGTCGACGTCCGACGACGCGGGTCGCGGCAGCGGCGGTAGGGTGCCGCCGACGCCGGGTCGCGTCCCCTAGAACGTCAGGTACGCCTCGAGCGCGGCGGGGTGTCCACCCTGGCCAGGGACTCCGGCCGGATCGTGACGAGGTCATCGTTGGCGGTCCGCGAGTCGTCGGTGATGTGCCATGCGTAGCTCAACGCCGGTCGGTGGTCGAAGATGCGAAGCATCCCCTCGGCGAACGACGTCGTGGCGCCGATGCTGGTCAGGCACGGGGCCGCCGGCAGCGATCTCGAGACGCAGCTACGTAGCCATCGTTTCAAGGTTTAGCCGGCTCCTCGTCCGACCTCGACGGCCGTCGCGTCCACCCGTCGCCCAGCGCGACGTGTCGGGCGTCGAGGATTCGTGCAAGCCCCCGACCCCTGCGGCCCTTCGTTCCAGCGGACGTGGGGCGTGACCGCCCTGGGACACGGCGGCAGGGAGACCGGGGCCGAGGTGGCGGAACCCGACTTGTGCCGGTAGATCTCGTGGTCTGGCCGGAGTGGCGGAACTGGCAGACGCGCCGGACTCAAAATCCGGTGGGAGCAATCCCTTGAGGGTTCGAGTCCCTCCTCCGGCATTTCCTCGATTCCCCTCGTCAGGTAAGGCGATCCGAGCCGCGCGCGAGTGAGACCGGATCGCTAGGCTAGCTCCCCGATGCCTCCTTCCCGTGGGCGCGCTCGATCGCGTCGGTCTCGCAATGCCGCTCGCGCAGAAGCTCGGCAAGCTGCGGGTACGCGCCGAATGGGAACGTGCGTCCCTCCGCGTTCTTCGACCGTCGACCCGGTAGCTGGATCGTCTCGGCGTCGAAATCCGGCGCGTCATCGTTCGTTCTCGGTGGTGTAGTTCGGGAAGGTGACCGTCTCGCGCTCTCTGCCCGCCCCACCTACGATGTCCGTAGCAGAATCGCGGAACCGAGGATCACGACATGGCTAGATGCACGGCACCTGTTCGAGGTCATCGCACAGCGAGCGGTCGGGCAAACTACCCCGCATGCGGTGGCCGTTATCGCGGCTATGGCGGCTACCGCTACTCGTACCCGTCCTACTCTCCGCCGTCGAGCAGCGGGAGTGGCTACAGCCGTGTCGGCGGGTCCGGAAGCAGCGCAAGGCCGAGTTGGTCGAAGGTCGGTTCTTCCGTGTCGTACACATCTGCCGAAGTGCGGGCACTCACGCCGACTCGCCGCAGCGTGGAGAGTCGAGCCACGCTACCTGACCTTCGGAACGTCTTTCCTTTGCCATGCATGGGACGATCGGCAGGCCACCGCCAAGGAATTGCACGATCTGCTTGAGTCGCTTGGTGTCTCGGTTTGGTTCAGCGAGAAGGACGTTGTCCTCGGCACGCCGTTGCTTCGCGCCATCGACAAGAGGTTGGCGAAGTCGCGAGTCGAGATCGTGCTGGTAACCCCTTCGTTTCTGCAGCGTATCCTTGGCGAGGGCATCGCAGATAAGGAGCTTTCGGCACTCCTAGCCCGTGACCTGATCGTTCCTGTCGTGCACGACACGACGTACGAAGCTCTCTGCGAAGTCAGCCCGCTGCTCGGTTCGCGGAGCGGCTTGAGCACTGCAGAAGAACCGATGATAGATGTCGCGGCCAAGATCGCCGAGCTTGTCGCCCTCTAGCAGGCTGCTGAAGAAACAGTCACGGTCATAGTCCGACAGTGGATCCGACGACGGTCAGACGGTGGCGGAGCCGTCTCGCGGGTCGGGCAGGGGCCCCGCACGGGCGATCGGCGGCCGTGGCAGGCCCGGATCCCGCTCATGTCCACACGCCTGCGTCCTCCAGGGTGCGGATCCGGATCAGGTTGTAGGCCGCGACGGTGAAGGTGAACACCCAGTCGACCCGCTCACGGCCACGGTGCCTGAGCTTCCTCATGAGCCCCACCGTCTTCTGCCAGCCGAAGTTCTGCTCGATCATGTGTCGACGGACCTGGCTCTCCTCGTAGCCGGCATGCCGCGTCGTTCGCCCGTCGATCGCGCTCCTGCGGTTCGTGTCGTTCTGCGCCACGTGCGGCGTGATGTTCCGCGCCCGAAGTCCCGCCACGAAGTCCTTCGTGTCGTATCCCTTGTCCGCACCCAGCGTCCGGCGCCTCTTCCTCTCCGGCAGCCGGTCCACCATCACGAGCGCGCTCTCTCGCTCCGCCCTCCCCGTGGCCAGGCTCACGTCGGTGTCCACGATCAGGCCGTGACGGTTGTCCATCAGCACGCTCGCCTGGTACGACAGCTTCGCTTCCTTGCCCGGCCCCTTCTTCGCCAGCCGCGCGTCCGGATCCGTCTTCGACGCGTGCGTCTCGTTCTTCCGCTTCTTCCCGCGGAAGCTCGCCCCCGAACTCGGCGGCCCGTCCTTCGGCTGGAAGCTCTTCTGGCTCGCCCACGCCTCCAGAAGCGTACCGTCCACCGTGAAGTGCTCGTCGGACAACAGCCGCCGACGGCGCGCCTGCCGCACCACGCCATCCAGGAACGCCGCCGCGATCTCGCCCTGCAGCAGCCGGTCCCGGTTCTTCGTGAACACCGTCGGCGCCCACACCTTCTCATCCAGTTCCAGACCCACGAACCACCGAAACAGCAGGTTGTAGTCCAGCTGCTCCATCAGCATCCGCTCGCTACGGATCGAGTACAGCACCTGCAGCAGTAGCGCACGAAGAAGTCGCTCCGGCGGGATCGAGGGTCGGCCCACCCTCGAGTAGATCGCCTCGAACTCGTCCGACAGTTCTTCCAGCACTTCGTCG
>JAKSCH010000263.1 GCA_022360695.1 Gemmatimonadota bacterium | reverse complement strand
GTCTTGAGGAACAAGCTGCCGGTTCCGTCGAGCTCGACCTGCCGCAGGACCTGCCACGCGTGCTCGGGTCGGTTCTCCGGGTCGGCGCCGTACACGGTCAGGAGGCCCTGGCCGATGTGGATGGTGGCGTTCACCCATCCGTATTCCGGGTCCTCCCAGTTCGCGCCCCGTCCGGGGTGCGGACGGTGTCCGGTCTCGAAGGTGGTCACCAACTCCTGCTCCTGGACGTCGACCACGACCATCTTGTTGCGGTTGTTGGCCGAGATCATGAAGTAGCGACCCGTGTGGTCCCAACCGCCGTCGTGGAGGAACCGCTCGGCCGGGATCTTGGCCGTGAGCGGGAAGTCGGGCTGCGAGTAGTCGACGATGCCGACGTGTCCCGATTCCTTGAGCCCCATGACCCAGACCGGGTCGTCGTGCGAGGCCACGATCGCGGCGACACGCACCTCATCGAGCGGCTCGTTCGTGTCGAACGTCGGTCCCAGGACGTCGGTCACGTGGAGGGGTTCGAGGGTGAGACGGTCGAACACCACGTACTGCGGCGGCCAGTAGCAGCCCTCGATCACGTACCGATCCTCGTAGCCCGGGTACTTGCTCCCGTCCACGCTGCGCGCGTCGGTGCAGCCCTGTACCTGCGCCACGAGCGTCGGCTCGGGCGTCCACAAGTCGATGAGCGTCACCCGCCCGTCACGACCCACGGCGTAGTAGTAGCGACCGCTCGATGACGAGCGGAGGATGTGGACGGCGAAACCGGTCTCGACGATCGACAGCTGCTCGTACGAATCACCGTCGATGATGGCGACCTGACCCGCGTCGCGGAGGATGACTCCGAAGAAGTTCTCCCAGGCGCGATCGGTCTGCGGCTCGGTCGGTCGGTCCTCGACCGGGATCCTCAAGTCCCAGCTGTCGCGGATCTGCGAGAGCGGTCGTGCCGGCGGATTCGGCGGCGGCAGCTGGACGTACCGCGCCATGATATCGATCTCTTCCTCGGTCATGAGGCCCGCGTCTCCCCAAGCCGGCATGCCGCCGGGCAACCCGTGCCTGAGCGTCGCCTTGAGCGCCGAGGTCCCGATCTGCGTCGTGCGCTCCGGCTCGATGTTCGGGCCCGTGGCGCCGACTCGCAGCGTGCCGTGACACCCGGCACAGCGGTCGAAGAAGATCTGTTGACCCCGCGCGAACTGCGCCTCCGTCAGCTCGACCGGTCCTTCGTCGTCGGTCGCGACTGCGATGTTGCCGGCACTCACCTCGTCGATGTAGTCCAGCACGCGGACGATGTCGGGCTCATCGAGGAAGCTCGGCGCCATCGGGAGGTTGTTCCATTCGGCGAAGATCCGCTGACCGATCGAGTCGTTCTCGGCCATCCCGAGCGGGTCGTCGACCCAGCGGATGAGCCACTCACGCGTGAAGCGCTCGCTCATGTTCAGCAGGTCGGGGCCGACACGAACACCCTCGCCGATCGTGTGGCACTGGATGCAGTAGCGTTCGAACAAGGGTTGGCCGGGGTGGGTCGTGGCCGCGAGCTCCGTCTCGTCGACGACCTCCGCCGTCTCGGGCGCATCGCCGCCGCACCCGAGGGCCAACAGGAGTGTGAGAGGGGCGAGAAACTTGGAATTCCGTAGCGACAAAACGTCTATCCCCATCGGTGCCTCCGCTCCGTTTAAAGGAAGCGCTGCCGACTTCGACGTCCGGGGACGGACCGGCGCCGGACCGCTCTGATGATGCCCGAGAACCCGGACGGGTGGACGCGATGGGCAATGGACATGCCGTGCAAGCGTGCGACTCGAAGCTGACGGGGCGACTCGAGCATCTCCACTGGCGGCGCAGGTTTGTGAGGCTTTCCACAAAAGCGAAGACGGGCCGCGAGCGGTACGATCGCGCCAGAGCGCGGGACTATCTGACCCGCTACGGTGACAGGATGGTGCCCCGACCTCAGGGGAGGACCCGGACGAGCGAGCGCGAGGCTCGGTCGTACTCGATCAGGACGATCTCGTGGGGCTCGATGCGCACCGTGTCCGCCCACGATAGCGCCACCGCCGGCGCACCGGCTGTCATCCCCCCCGTCTCGGGCGCGAGCGACGTGAACCCGACCTCGAGCGCGTGCCAGCCGGATGTCACCGGTACGTCGACGTACACGAACACGGGGCGATCCTGGCGGGCGCCCGCGGCGCGGAGCGTGTCATCCACGACCCACCGTTCGCCGACACGCGCCGTGACCCGGAACGGGGTCGGGGTTCGCACGCACGCATCGGGGTTCCGCATGTGCGCCGGCAGCTGCGCCAGCTCCTCGGCCGTGGGGCGGCGGCAGTCCGCGTCGGCCGGCGCCTGATACCGCCACGAGAGCCGGAGCAGCGCGCGGTCGTCGGGCTCCGCCGCGTAGGGCACACGCGACAGCCCTGCGATCCCCGCGAGGAGCAGGACCGCCAGAGCCAGACCGAGCGGGGAGGGGCGGTACCCGTTCATCGAGCCGTGCTCACCGAGGGCCGCTCCTCTTCGGGAACGGGATCGCACTCGAAGTCGAGCTCGACTTCGCGCTCCGGCGCCGGCAGATCGAGAGTGCGCACATCGGCTGCAAAGCGCGCCAGGCCTTCTTCCAGCCCCGGCTCGGCGCCGTTGATCAGACGCACGCGGTCGCGGCTCACGCGCGGTAGGAGCTCGGCCTCGCGCCCCCCGTGTACGCGGGCTTCGAGCCACTTCACGCCTTCACGGCTCCAGCAGTCGCGCGGCGGGCACGTCACCACCGCCACGCCGCCGGCCCCGCGGCGAAGCATGAGCTCGATCGCCGAGGTATGGACGCTCCCCGCGCACGGGACGGAGTACTCGATGGCATCGCCCCGCGCGCCGGCAACGAGCCAATCGGCCGAGCGGTCGCACGCGACCACGACCACCTGGTCCGGCCCCGGCCGCTCGGTGCGCAGGAACTGGCGCACGCGCTCGAGCTGATCGCGACCGGTTCGTCCGGGCGGCCCCACGCCCATCGGCTTGCAGGAGCCCGCGCAGATGCCGCAGCTGACGCAGAGCTCGGGGTCGACCTCGGCCACGTAGTCGAAGCGGCCGTCCTCGCGCGGCACCATCCGGATGGCCTCGTACGGACAATCGATCGAGCACTGGTAGCACTCGGTGCAGAAGCGTCCGTTCACCGTGGACGGTTCCGGCCGCTTCTCGGGCTTCGGCCGCGTGACGCGTGGGACGATCAGCACGGCGGCCGATCCGGCACCGATCACGAGCCAGCCCGCCCACCCCGGCAGCGCGCGACTGATCGGCACCCAGAACCCATACGCCACGTCGAGAGGGATTTCCGTCGGCAGACCGAGGACCGCGGCCGGCGCCGCCATCCCGATCGGCCAGAGTACGGAGAGCCCGAGCAGGATCGCGGTAACGCTCCACGCAAGCCCGCGCGGAGGCATGAGCGGCGCGCGCGCCAGACGCGACAGGTGCAGCCACAGGAGCGCACCCACGCCGATCGGGAGCACGATATGGAGAAAGAGGTTCATGAAGAAGAAGGCCCCGGGCAGCGGCTCGGGGCCCACGAACGTGCGCCCCAGCGGCTCGGAAAAGAGCGGCAGCACGTCCAGCATCCGGGCGCCCTCGATCGCCAGGATCTGACCGTGGACGTCCCACACCATCACGTAGCCGGTCCAGCCGCAGATGAAGAAGACGCCCGTGAGCACCACGCCGCTCAGCCAGGCCAGCGCGCGGGGTCCCCAGCTCCTCCCTTGCGCGAACATCCGGAAGGCGTGGATCACGATCGCGACGATCGCCGCGTCCGAAGCGTAACGGTGTAGCGTGCGGATCCAGCGCCCGCCCCAAGCCTGGTCGGTAATGGCGGCAACCGACGCCCAGGGTGAGCCGATGCGGTAGAAGAGGAGGAGGTAGACGCCCGTGACCAGCAGGATCACGAACATCAGCACCGCCAGGGTACCGCTCTGGTACAGTGGATTGAAGCGCCACCCGTAGAGCCGGTTGAACGCACGGTCCAACGGTCGAAGCACTCGCAGGGCCGCGTTGACCAGAGTCCGAATCATAGAGCCCGAATCACGCCTCGCTCGTCTCCCTGACGCCGCTCGATCGCAAGCTCACCACGGAGGGCGCGCAGGTCGAGATGTCACCTTGAAGATCTTGCGGCGTCCTATTTATCATTTTATCATGAGAAATACAAGATTAAAGGCCGGCCTTCTTCATCGAGTATCGAAAGGGCCGGTTCAGAAGGGGAGAGCCCGTTGCTGTCGCAGACCGCAGAGTACGCCCTCCGAGCCGCCGTCGAGCTGAGCGAGAGGTACGAAGAGGGCCCGATTCGAGTGGACGACATCGCGAGTCGGCTCGCTGTGCCGCGCAACTACCTGTCGAAGATCCTGCACGCGCTGGCGAAGGACGGTCTGCTGCGATCGACCCGGGGGCCGAGCGGAGGCTTCGAGCTCGCCCGCCCGCCCTCGAAGATCCCGATCGAGGACGTGATCCGGCCGTTCGATCCGGGCCTCGTGAGTGGAGCGCGCGCCTGCCTGTTGGGGAGGAAAGCGTGCGGGGATGCAGATCCATGCGCGGCACACTCCCGCTGGGGCGTGGTCCGCGCCCAAGTCCAGTCCTTCTTCGCCGAGACGACGCTCGAGAAGCTCGTGCGTCGAGTCGCCCACGTCTGACGGGCGCACCCCGCAGAAAGGAGACCCGATGGAAGTCGACGACGACACCCGGGACGTTCCTCTGGGTCAACGCCTGTTCGACCGCCCGTTCCTGCTACTCGCATTCGGCATGGCGGTGATGGTCGTGTTCTTCACGCTCTGGGGCCTTTGGGAGATCACGTCTCTCCCGACGGCGCCCCTGCCCTGAACGAGGAGGCTGGCGATGCATCACACAGGCATGGAGCCGGCCACGGGCATCTGGTGGAAGCCGGCCCACAAGTCCGAGAAGATCTGGACCGGTATCGCGTTCGCATGGTGCATGGTGCTGTTCGCGATGATGCCGTTGTGGCACATACGCGGGGGTCAGAATCCGACCGGGATCCGCTCCCGGGTCGAGCCCGCGGACTTCCAAGCGCGCGTGGCCGAGTTCGTGGAGGAGTACCAGGTCGGTGAGGAAAACGGGATCCCCGTCGTCGAGCCGCCGCCCGGCAGCCACGTCTACCTGCTGGGCCGGATGTGGGTGTGGGAGCCCGTGCTGAGGCTCCAGAGGGGAGCGCAGTACACGCTCCACCTCTCCTCGATCGACGTGAATCACGGATTCAACCTCTATCCGTTCAACGTCAACTTCCAGGTCGTCCCCGGTTACGACTACGGGCTCGAGGTCACCCCCACCGAGGCGGGTGAGTTCAGCGTCGTGTGCAACGAGTTCTGCGGCGTGGGCCACCACCTGATGGTCGGCAAGATCATCGTGCTCGATGACGCGGTCGCGTCGGCCGACGGGAGAGCACCCGCCGCCGATCGGGTAGCATCCACGGAAGGAGGTGACCGATGAGCGCCGAGGCGGGCGTATTGGGAGCCTTCGCGCACCGAGTCTGTCCCACGACGGGGCTCAAGGTCCACGATCAGGCGGACAAGCTGATCCGGATGCACGCGGTGGTCGCCACCGTGTCGTTGTTGGTGGGCGGAGTGGCCGCGGTGTTGGTCCTGCTCACGCGCTGGCAAGTGATCCATCTCCTGGACGCCGTCTGGTTCTATCGGATCCTGACCGTCCACGGGATGAACATGCTCATCTTCTTCATCATCTTCTTCGAGATGGCGGTGCTCATCTTCGCGGGTCCCGTGCTGTTGAACTGCCGGGTGCCCGCCGTCAAGACCGCATGGTTCGCGTTCGGCCTCATGGTGACGGGCGCGCTGCTGGTCGAGTGGATGATGTGGACCGGTCAAGCGGACGTGCTGTTCACGTCCTACGTGCCGCTTCGGGCCGAGCCGCCCTTCTATCTCGGGGTCATCCTGTTCGCCGTCGGAGCCCTGATCACGACCGCGATCTTCTTCGCGACGCTGGTGATCGCGAAGCGCGAGAAGACGTACGAAGGGTCCGTCCCGCTCGTCACGTTCGCGGGGCTCACCGCGGCGATCATCGCCGTGATCACGCTCGTCCACGGCGCGGCCATTTATATCCCGACCTACCTGTGGTCGCTCGGCCTGATGAACGTCGACGCCCAGGTGTACCGGCTCGTGTGGTGGGGGCTTGGGCACTCGTCGCAACAGATCAACGTCGCGGCCATGGTCGGGGTCTGGTATCTGCTCGGCGCGCTCACGGTCGGGGCGGTCGTGCTGAACGAGAAGGTGAGCCGCATCGCCTTCGTACTCTACATTGGGTTCATCTCGATGGCCTCGGCGCACCATCTCCTCGTCGACCCCGGCTTCGGGGCCGCCTGGAAGGTGTGGAACACGAGCTACTTCATGTACATGGCCGTGCTGGCCAGCATGATCCACGGGTTCACCGTGCCCGCCGGGATGGAGCTCGGGCAGCGGCTGCGCGGATTTGCTCAGGGCATGTTCGGGTGGCTCAGAAGAGCGCCCTGGGGGGATCCCGGGTTCAGCTCGCTCGTGTTCTCCGTGGTCGTGTTCGGATTCGTGGGCGGCATCACGGGCGTCACGTTCGGGACCGAGCAGATC
>JAKSCH010000032.1 GCA_022360695.1 Gemmatimonadota bacterium | reverse complement strand
GCCTCGCCGAGCATGAAGGTGCGGATCACCAGCGACTCGATATACGCGAGGTGCCCCAGCACCCAGAGCGTATGACCGCCGCCACGGGGGGTGGGGAAGACCGTGGCGTGATCCTCCATGTCCTCGACGGCCATGAGCACTCGGCGTGCGCTCTTCTCCAGATTGTCCCGGATGAGGTCGATCGATCGCATCGCGTTCGGTTCCTTCGTCGTGGCCCGGCCGCTCGCTACGGCATGCGGCGTTCGCCCCGACGTTAGCATCGGGAGCCGCGATCCGAGATCCGAACGCGCGAGTCCGACGAAGTCATCTCCCCGGTCGCTCGCGAGACGCCGGGTCGCGTCCCCGTCGTGACGTTCTCGTCGGCCGACCGGACGGGGTATCTTCGACCGCATGAGAGCAGGGACCGAGAGGTGGAATCCGACGTGAGTCTCCGGACCGGGGGCGCTCGACTCCGCGCCGCGTCGTGGCTCGCGCTGGCGCTCTCACCGGGGTCCGCGCTCGCCCAGACGCCGCCCGCCTCGTGTCCGGACGGGCTCGAAGTCCTACTCGAGCGACCGTTCGCGACCGAGCGAGAGCTCACCCCCGGGGATGACGTCGTGATCCGGGCCGCTCCGGACGCGGCGCCCTGTCGAGGTCGGGTGGCCGGGATCTTCGAGCCGCCTCCCGATCCGTCGCGCCTCACCGTGGCGCGCCCCCGCGTCCTGTTTCACGTCCCGCAGCTTGCCGAGCTGACGGATCGCCGAGACGAAGTCGATCAGTTCACGATTCGCGTCGCGCCGGGCGCGGACCCGGCCGCCGTGGCGCGCCGACTCGAGCCGCTGCTCCCCGGGACGCAGGTGCTCTCGACGGCCGAGGTGGCGGCTCGAAGCTCGACCACGTTCACCGTCGTCAGCCGGTTTCACCGCGCGATCGGCGTCATCACGCTCGTCGCCGGCGGCGTGTTCCTCGCGTGCATCATGATCCTCAAGGTACAGGAGCGTCGCGCGCCGATCGCGGCCGCGCGGCTGCTCGGCGTTCCCCGGGGGCTACTGCTCGGTTGGACCGTCGCCGAGGCGGCGGTCGTGTCGACGCTCGGCGGCGTGCTCGGTCTCGGTCTCGGCGTGGCCGCCTCCCGCATCATCAACCTGTACTACCAGCGCGTCTACGACACGAGGCTCGTGTTCTCCCACATCACGAGCGAGATGATCGTCCAAACGCTCGCGCTGGCCGTGGTCCTCGGCATGACGGCGGGCGTGTACGCCGGCATCCGTCTGTTCGCGGACGATCCCCTCGCCGAGGTAGGTCGCTAGTGCTCGCCCGCACGTCGCTACGCGAGCTACGGCATCGGCCGCTGCGGACGGCCTTGGCCCTCACCGGCGTCGCGGTCGCGACCGCCATGCTCGTCGACATGCTGATGCTGGGTGGCGGGATCCAACGGAGCTTCGAGGAGCTGCTCCGTAGCCGGGGCTACGAGCTACGGCTGTCCCCGCGGGGGACGCTCCCGTTCGACACCGAGGCCACGATCTCCGGCTATGCGGAGCTCCGCGACGCGCTCGCGAGCGTCCCCGAGGTCGCCGGCGTCGCCCCGGTATTGGCGTACAGCATCAGCGTCGAGACGACGGACTCGCCGGACGAGCCCCAGACGTCCCTGCGCGCGCTCGCGCTCGGGATCGATCCCCGGGAGCAGGGACTTCTACGCCTTCTCGAAGGCGAGCTCCCCGGCTCGGGCGAGGTGTTGCTCGACCGACGGACGATCGAGGAGACGCCTCTTTCCGTCGGCGATACCGTCGACCTCCGGGTGGCGGGCGGTCTGGACGTGGCGGCGCGATCCGGGCGCGCGCGCGTATCGGGGATCGCGGAGTTCGTGTTTTCGGCCCGTGAGGACCGTCCGATCGCGCTCCCGCTCGAGGACCTCCAGAGCTTCTCCGAGATGGGCGACGTCGTCTCGTTCGCGATGGTCCGCCTGACCGATGGGTCGGAGCCCGACCGCGTCCGCGCCGACATCACGGCGCGGATCGATCGGGTCGAGGTCACGACGCTGACCGGGATCGTGACCGAAGCCAACGAGCGGCTCTCGTACTTCCGCCAGCTCGCGCTCATCCTCGGGTCGGTGAGCCTCGTCGTCACCGCGCTCTTGGTCGGGACGATCATGGCCGTGTCGATCAGCGAGCGGCTCGGCACCATCGCGGCCCTTCGCGCGATCGGGATCCCGCGGATGCGCATCCTCCGCGCGCTCACCGCGGAGAGCCTCGCCCTGTGCGCGCTCGCCGGGCTGGCCGGCCTCGGTCTGGGCGTCGTCGTCGCGGGGGTTCTCGAGGACATCCTGTCGGATTTTCCGGGGCTCCCGCAGGCGGTGGACTTCTTCGTGATGCGCCCGTCGACGCTGCTCCTCGCCTATCTCCTGCTTCTGCTGGTGGGGGCGGGTGCGGGGCTGGTGCCGGCGTGGCGCGCGACGGGTCTCGAGGTGGCGAGCCTCCTGCACGCGGAGGAGCCGTGAGCCCGGCGGGTCCGGCGAGGGATACCCGAGGGGTCATCGTCGTCGCGACCGACGTGACGCGGGACTACCGGATGAGTGGCTCGATCGTCCGAGCGCTCCGTGGGGTCTCCTTGTCCATCCCCGAAGGCGACTTTCTCGCGATCACGGGTCCGAGCGGGTCGGGGAAGTCGACGCTGCTCCACCTGCTCGGCGGGGTCGACGTCCCGACCGCGGGGAACGTGCGGTTTCTCGATCGGGACCTCGGGTCGATGTCGGTCGAAGCGCGCGCGAGTCTCCGCCTCCGCGAGGTCGGTCTCGTGTTCCAGCGATTTCACCTCCTTCCGATGCTCACGGCGCTCGAAAACGTGGAGCTCCCGCTGGCGGCGGTCGGGCTCGGGCCCGGCGAGCGACGGGCGCGCGCCGAAGAACGGTTGGTGCGGGTGGATCTCGGGGATCGCCTCGACCACCGGCCGGGCGAGCTGTCGGGCGGGCAGCGGCAACGGGTCGCGATCGCCCGCGCGCTCGCCAACGATCCGGCCATCGTGCTCGCCGACGAGCCCACGGGGGAGCTCGATCGGTCGACGTCGCGCTCGGTCCTCGACCTGTTTCGACGGCTCAACGACGACGGGACGACGATCGTCGTCGCCACCCACGATCTGGAGCTCGCCGAGGGCGCGCGGCGACGCCTCGAGGTCGTCGATGGGAGGGTCGAGGCGTGATTCGTCGTCTGGTCTGGGCGTCGATCCGGCAGCGACCGGGCCGCAGCCTCCTGCTGCTGTTCGGATACGCGCTCGGAGTCGGGGTCACGGTGACGTTGCTCTCGATCGGTGGGGCGTTGATCGCGCAGGCGCGGGACCAGGCGCTCGTGGGGGACGGCGACCTCATCGTCCTCCCCGAGGGCATCGACCTCGAGACGCTCAAGACGGGGGGCGCGAGCTCGATGTTCTTCACGATCGACCAGGCGACGTTTCTCTACCGGGAAGTGCTCGCGAGCGAGCGTTTCGATGGGCTCATATCGGCCGCGGCACCCTGGATCGACGACGAGCTCCTATATCTGGACCTCGACGGGGAGCTCGTCCCCATCTCGGCCGGCGCGACGATACCTGCGCTCGCGACCGCGCTCGAGGGCTCACCC
The DNA here is from genome assembly GCA_022360695.1 of Gemmatimonadota bacterium. Taxonomy (GTDB): domain Bacteria; phylum Gemmatimonadota; class Gemmatimonadetes; order Palauibacterales; family Palauibacteraceae; genus Palauibacter. The sequence continues at coordinate 1,228 of JAKSCH010000032.1, read as the reverse complement.
GAGCTCGTGGCGGGAAGCTGGGGCGACATCGACGCGGACCGCTCGTGGCGGGCCCCCACCGACGCGGAGCTCTATCGCTCGATGGATCGGCTCCACTACCCGGGCGGGTCGGCCATCGGCGACACCACGTGGGCCGAGTGGCACTACTTCAACGTCCTCCTGCCCGAGGACGCCGGCTGGTTGTACTTGACCTACATGATCGCCGGCGAGGTGCCCGACGGGCGGTGGGGCGGGCGGCTCCTGGCGACGTGGGTCGATCCCGGCGCCGGAGAGCGCGTCTACACGCTCGACGCGCCACCCGAGGTCGTGCGGTTCGCCGCGGGTGAGCCCGATCTCGACATCGCGGGGTCTCGGGTCCACGTCGATCGGGCCGGGGTCTACCGGCTCACCGCCCGGATCCCCGCCGAGACCGGTGGGGACACGTTGACGGTCGACTTGGCGCTCGAGGCCCGATCGCGACGGTATCTGCCGCCGCTCGACATCGGGGGGACGTCGCTCGTGTCGGGGTATACGGTCCCCGTGCTCGATGGCCGATCGGCTGGGATGGTCTGCGCGCGAGGGCGGTGTCTCGAGCTCGCCGACGCCGTGACGTATCACGATCACAACTGGGGGACGTGGAACGCCGTCACGTGGGACTGGGGGCAGGCATCCGCCGGTCGCTTCTCGCTCCTCTACGGCGGCGTGGCGCAGGCCGATCGGATCGAGGGCTCGCGATTCGTCTATCTGGCCGACGACGACGGTTTCGCCGGGATCTACCCGATCCGCGACATCGTCACCGAATGGCGCGAGGACGGGCTCGCGCCGGCTCGGATCACCGTCCACGCGGCGCGCGGTCGAGACTCGCTGGCGCTCGCCGTGTCGGTCGGGCACGTGCGAGCCACCGACGTGCCGACCGGGACGGACGCGCTCGCCCGCTTCTTCCAGATGCGGGGCGAGGCGTCGCTCTCGGGTCGGCTCCGGGGCGAGCCGCTCGACGAGCGAGGGCAAGGGTTCTTCGAGACGTGGACGTCGCCGGCCCGCCGGGACGAACCCTAGGCCGATCCGTCGGAGGACGGACCGCTCGGCGCTCGGCGTACGAAGGGTCGGCCGTGGGCGTCGCGGTCGGGAATCGAGACCGCGCGCTTACGCCGACTCCGGCTCAGGCGAGATCGTCCGTACCCTCGATCAGAACGTGGTGGCTCTCGGAGCCGGTCGTTCGAGCCTCGAGGTGCGGCCGGTACTCCGGATC